>CBFDAY010000417.1:0-2545 GCA_965602895.1 uncultured bacterium | reverse complement strand
GACGGGGAGGCGCCGGTTTCCGACGAGGACGCGGGCGGCAACGACCCCGAAAACTCGGAATCCGCGCCCGGGCCCGACTGGACGCTCCACAGCGCCGTCCGAACGCGCGCCTTCTGGGTTGTCTCGCTCGTGTTCATACTGGTCACTTTCGGTCAGACCGGGTTGCTTATCAACCAGGTGGCGTATTTTCAGGATATCGGCATATCGCCGCAAAACGCTGCGCGCGCCCTCGGATTCTGCGCGATGCTCGGGATTCTCGGCAAGCTGTTTTTCGGCGCGATGGCCGACCGCTATCCCGTTCGCTATGCCATGGCGCTTTCTTTCGGGCTGCAGGCCGTCGGCACAATCCTGCTGATATACACTCGCGCCCTGGGCTCCCCATTCTGGTTTGTGATGGTCTGGGGCTTTTCGATGGGGGGCGTCATCGCGCTCGAGCCGCTGATCGTGGCCGAATGCTTCGGCATGAAATCGTTCGGCGTGATTCTCGGTATGATCTACGTCGCCACGACCGTCGGCGCCGCGTCGGGGCCGCCGTTCGCAGGATTCGTCTTTGACATTACCCAAAGCTATGCGACGGCGCTAGGTGTGTTTGTCATCACCTACGCTCTCTCCGCAGCCTTTAGTTTTCTGGCGATCCCACCCGATCGGCCACGGGAAACAGGCTAGCGTTTTGCTGGAGGACACGAGCATGAGTTACGAACACATAAAATATGAAGTCTCGGACCGCATCCTTACAATCACCCTGAACAGGCCGAAAAAACTCAACGCATTTACAGGCGTGATGCAAGGGGAACTCATTGAGGCCTTCGATCGGGCGGATGAGGACGACGAGGTGCGCGCCGTCATCGTGACCGGCGCCGGGAGAGGCTTTTGCGCAGGGGCCGATCTTAGCAGCGGGGGCGACACGTTCGACAGTCAACAGCGCCGCGCGGTAACGATCGACGAGCATCGCGACGGCGGCGGGCTCGTGACCCTGAGGATATACGAATCGAAAAAACCGGTCATCGCCGCCATAAACGGACCGGCGGTCGGCATAGGCGCAACGATGACTCTCCCGATGGACATCCGCATAGCATCCGAGACCGCGAAGATGGGTTTCGTGTTTGCGCGGCGCGGGATCACGCCCGAGGCCTGCAGCGGATGGTTTCTGCCCCGGGTGGTGGGGATCAGCCAGGCGTTGGAATGGGTGATGACAGGCAGGGTGTTCACGGCGAAGGAGGCCCTTGATGGCGGTCTTGTCAGCCGGGTGCTCCCGCCGGACGATCTGCTGCCGGCGGCCCGGGAACTCGCCCGCGAGATCGCAGAAAATACCTCGGCTATTTCGGTCGTGCTTGCGCGGCAGATGATGTGGCGGATGCTCGGGGCCGATCACCCGATGGAGGCCCACAAGATAGATTCGAAGTGTATCTACTATATGGGCAAGTCGCCCGACAGCTACGAGGGTGTGAACTCGTTCCTCGAAAAGCGTCCGGCCAAATTCACGATGAAGCCAAGCAAGGATATGCCCGATTTTTTTCCATGGTGGGAGGAGCGCCCTTTCAAATAGCCCTGACAGACAGCCCGACGGCCTGTCAGACCATCGCATGTATGGAGGAGGAAGGAGAGGAAAGATGAAAAAACTTCGCTGGATCCCGGTCTTTCTTGTAGTTGTGCTGGTGATATTGGCAGTTGTCTACAGGCAGTCTTTGGTCTTGCGTGTCACCGGCATGCGTCCGTTCGTCGAAGAGCGTTTCAACGGCTGGGTCGAGGCAGGCGCGGACGAGGAGGAACTCGACGCCGCGCTCGGGCGCATACACGACCCGCTCGGCTCCGGGCCCGGCTCGTGGGTGTACGAACTCAGTATTCCCGCCGCGAAGCACGAGCTTGCCGCCACGGAGGCAGAGTTGGTCGGCGACGGAGTCAAGGCGGTCGAGGAATATTTTGAGGCGGCGGTCTTCTACTTCGTCGCGAGGTTCCCATTCGTTTCGACTCCCGCCAAGGCCGAGGCCTATCGCAAGCATATCGATTGCTATCTCAAGGCCGCCGAAGGCTTCGATCCACCGCTCGAGATAGTGCGCATCCCGTTCGAAGACAAAGAGATCATAGGCTACCTGTTGATTCCGCGCGGGGAGAAGCCGCCCGTTGTCGTCGTGACCGGCGGCGTGGACACGTGGAAGAGCGACGTCAATCAGCAGGTGGGAGCGATGCTCGCCGAGGACATGGCGGTGTTCACGTTCGATATGCCGGGCACCGGCGAGAGCCAATGGCCGCTCGAGCCCGATTCGGACAGGGTGTACAGTCGCGTGCTTCAATATCTGAAGACGCGGCCCGATCTCGACGGCGACAACATGGGCGTGTATCTGCAGAGCTTCGCCGGGCTTTACGCCGTCAAGCTCGCGCTCGTGGATCCGAACGTCAAGGCAGCGGTCAATGTCGGCGGGCCTATTCACCTGGCATTCACGCCGGAGCACATCAAGATCGTGCCCGACTTCATGACCGCCACGATCGCCCACGCGATGGGGGAAGACCCGAAGGCGGGCTTCAAGACGATGGTTGCGAAGGCCGA
>CBFDAY010000416.1:0-2560 GCA_965602895.1 uncultured bacterium | reverse complement strand
TAGCCCCTTACGGGCGCCCGTCCTGCTTTATGCATTGCGGGCCGCATTGGGGAGAGGACGCAGGAGTTGAGGCACCAGAATTCAATATCTCTCGAAGGCGACGATTGGCGCGTCGGGTACAAGAAATTGTATGAAGGCGCGGCCTCGGGAACGATTTCCGAGGGCGAGAAAATGACCGAGTGGGTCGATGCCGTTGTGCCCGGCAACGTTCGCGCCGACTTGATGGCCGCAGGCAGGCTGCCCGACCTTTTTGTCGGAATGAATAATGAGCGCGCAAAATGGGTCGACGACTGCGTATGGTGGTACAGAAAAAAGGTTCCGGCGCCCGCCCTGAAATCCAAGCGCCATTTCCTCGAGATGAAAGGCGTGGACTATCTCAGCCAGGTGTACTTCAACGGCCGCAAGCTTGGCGAAAACGAGGGCATGTTCACGCGCCATCTCTACGACGTTTCATCTTTGATCAGGGATGAGAATATCCTCAATGTCAGGATTATGGGTTCTTCATTCCTGCCCAAGCCCAATCTGAATCAATGGCAGCGCATATGGGAGAAAATCGGTTCCCCCCTGCAGGGCGGCGAACAGGTGTTTCCCGAGCGCGCGTCCACGCTCAAGTGCCAGATGAGTTTCGGGTGGGACTTTGCGCCGGAGATACGCACGATCGGTATCTGGGACGAGGTCAACCTCATCGGGTGCGAAAACGTGTTTATCGGGCGCGTCGATATCAGACCGAATGTCTATCGTGAACTCGACAGCGCAAAGCTGCAGATAAAGCTCTATCTGAATTCCACAGTCGCCACTCCGCTGAAAATCCAGGTCCAGCTTCGACCGGCCAACTTCGACGGCCCGACACAAAACTTCAGCTTTAATGCCTTCGTGAAGAAGGGAACCGAGGTCGTCGAACGCAACATCGTGATAAAGAAACCCAGCCTGTGGAACCCGTGGGACAGGGGTGAGCCGAATCTGTATGAGATCACCGTTGCGCTCTACGATGGAGACAAACAGACCGATTCTGTGAGCGGCATGATCGGGCTGAGAGACATAGAGATGGCTCGAAACCCGGGGACTCCCAAGGGCAACCTCGATTGGACTTTCCTTGTCAACGGCGAACGCGAGTTCATTCGCGGGGCCAATTGGGTCCCTGTGGACTCTCTCATGGGCAGGGTGCGGGACGAAGATTACGAGAGATTGATAGGGATGGCCAAAGAGGCCCACATCAACATGCTTCGCGTGTGGGGAGGCGGACTGCGGGAAAAGCGCAGTTTTTACGAGATTTGCTCGCGCGAGGGGATCCTTGTCTGGCAGGAGTTCCCGTTCGCGTGCGTTTTTCTTGGCCATTTACCGAAGGAAGAGACGTTCTTGAGATTGGCCGAGAAGGAAGTGGCCTCCATCGTAAAGGCCGTGGCGAACTACCCGTGCGTGGCCCTGTACTGCGGCGGAAACGAATTTAGTCCGACCCGCAATTCCAAGCTGCTCACGAGAATCTCTCGCGTTGTGCGGAGCATCGATTCCAGCCGCATTTTCCTGCCTGCGTCTCCCGGACGCGGCGACAGCCACAACTGGCTTATCTGGCATGGGTTCGAGAATGTGAAGGAGTATCGAAACGACAAATCGCAGCTTGCGAGTGAGTTCGGGCTGCAGGCCCCGCCCCATCCGGAATCGCTCAAAAAGTTCCTGAGCAAGAATGGATTGTGGCCGAGAGGCGAAGAATGGGAATACCACAAGGCCGAGCTTGAAAAACTGGACCGTTATGCGGGCCCGGCAAAGGAATCGCCTCGACTCGAGCAATATGTGGAAGCGTCGCAGAAGATGCAGGCGCTCGCGCTTCAGACGGCCATCGAGCATTTTCGCAGGCGCAAATACGAGTGCAGCGGCACGATGTTCTGGCAGTTGAACGAGCCGTGGCCCGCAATAAGCTGGAGCGTCATCGATTATTACGGGGTTCCGAAACTCGCGTACCACAAGCTCAAGGAGATATACAGCCCCGTGCTCGTAAGCCTCAAGTACGAACTCAGGCGCTACGATGCGGGCGAGATAGTGCCCATAGAGGTCTGGATTGTCAACGACTTTCTTCATGCTTTCGAGGATTGCAGACTGGATGTCCACATTGACGACGACGGCGAAAAGCTCATGAACCTGAGCTTTGACGTCGGCGCGATTTCGCCCGACTCCTCACAGCAATACTTCCAGTTCGGACTCAAACTGCCCAACCGCACGAATTGGCTGCTGCGCGCCACGCTGCGATCGGGAGCGAAAGTCTTGACGACAAACAGCTATGACTTCAACTTGCTGGATGAGGGAGAGGCCACTTTCTGGAACCGCGCTTACGACCGCATGGGGAAATTGGTCATGTCGTGAAGCGGGTGAAACCGGTTCCGCGTCCCGAAAACCGAGCCGCCGGCCTTCGGGTTTGAAACAAACTCCGAATTGCGCCTGATGCCGGGTCCCCAACGAAGTCCGAGATTTCGCTTTCCTGATCCGATGACCGACGTGGGCAAAAAAACCCACCGTAATTCGCATGAAATGCCATATAATCAAGCAAGTGCAGAAAAGGTCCTGCCTG
>CBFDAY010000415.1:0-2575 GCA_965602895.1 uncultured bacterium | reverse complement strand
TTCATACTGTTCAAGTTCGACGCGGTTGTCGGCGGGTTGCGCCCCGAAAAACAGGATGCTTTTGTCCGTATGATGACCGAATGCCGCAAATTCTCTCCCGACCTGATTCTTCTCAATCACCGGCTCAATCTCGGCAAAGGTTTGCCGCACGCCACGACCTACCTTCTGGGAGGGGAAGAAACCTATATCGACGTCCATATGGTCAATAATCAGACCGCACCCCACCACCGGGCCGGGGCCATTTCCCGTCGAGTTGTACCGAACCTGGCAAGGCTGACCGAAGACCACGGGGTCTGCATCTCGTCATGCTTGAATTACTGGGAGGATGATTTGATCCTGCAAGCCTTTAACAGAAACCTTATTCTGGCACCCCAGATATACGGCAATCCCTGGTTTTTGCGCGATGATGAGTATCCGAAGCTGGCGAGGATATTCAACCTGGCAAGAAAATACAGAAATATTCTTATCGACGGTATAGTTTTGCCAGAGGAAAGTTATGGCGAAAAGGCCGTTTCCCGCGGCAATGGCAGCACGCGGCTTCTGACATTGAGAAACCTCGGCTGGACCCCGATCATCTGCAAGATCAAACTGGACGAAGAGATCGGCTTGTCGACCGGAACCGAGGTCGAGCTTCGCAAATATCATCCTTCCGAGCGGGTGATCGGTACATTTAAAAAGGGCGATGTTGTCGATGTAGAAGTTTTGCCTTTCAGGTCCTGCCTGCTGTTGGCGACTTCAGAGCCAGCCGAGTTCGGGATCAAAGGCTGTGACTACGAGGTGGTTCGGGATGTGCCAGGCAAACCGGTTCTGGTAAAACTTCTGGCGATGTCGGGTGGAAAACGAAATATAGAATTGGTTTCCGGCGACAGAAAGTTCATATCGGCCCGGATATCCGGACGCCCTTTTGACAGCTTTGTCAACGGCGGAAGTAGGACAATTTCCTTTCCCGGTACGCCGCTCAAGGACAAATACCACTGCAAGCTGGGAGACTTAACCCCCTGCGCCGCACCCGCTGATGCCGAAGCCCTCTACGAAGCGACGTGTTTCGCCGCGGATAACAATGCCCTTGAAGTCCGCGCACTTCAGCGGTCCGGCCCTTCCCGAATACCACAGGTGAAGAAGGCAAGAGAGGCTTTCCTCAAGCAGGAACTTTTCGTCGAAAGGGGGCTGTGGGACAAAAACCTCTTCGATGGCGATGACAAAACCGCATTCTATGTCGCCCGCAGAGTCGGTGTGGCGCCGCTTGACGGTGGTTCGCTGCGTATCGACTTCGGTGAGGCGATCAGCTTAGAGAAGCTGGTGATCAGATCGAGCAGCGAGTATGCGCTCCAGCCGTTCAAATATGACGAGACCGTCAGGGCCTATGTTTCGAGCGACCTGAAAAACTGGACAGGTATCAAATTGGCGGCGGGCAAGGAAATGGTGATGAACTTCAATCCGAAACGGGAACTGCGATACATACGCTTCGACGGCACACCTGACAAGATAGCCGAGATCGAAGGATACATCGGCGACGAAAAACTCGACCGCTCCAAATGGCGTGTTTCCATCCTTTTCGCCCGCTATTCCCGCGTCAGGTCCGGGAAAGCATGGCAGCATTCCTTTACTCTGGGGGAGATTCCGAAGGGCAGCTACCTAGCTATCGCCCTGAACGGTGAGCACGGGGTGGAAGGGGCTTACGCAGCGATCCGTGTAGACGGCGAACTCGTCGGTGCGTCGGACAGAAGCGTGTCTTTTCCTGCGAATACCTGGGAATATCCGGCGAGGAAGAGATCGGCGGACTATACCTATTACGTTCCGCTGACGGAGGATATGAAAGGCAAAAAGATCGATGCCGTTGTTTTGGGAATGAAAAACGGCGTGGATAAATTCAAGCCGGAGGTGTGGATAACCTCCTATCCGGCACCGCTCTGCGAACAGATATTGACATTGACCGAGGAAGGCACTGGAAAGTGAAATCAATGACTGAGGGCACGACAATGAAGGCAAGAAGTATTCTGTGTGGTTTGTTCTTGATTATGGCTATCTCAGGCGCAATCGGCATGGTCGAAGAGGCGGGCGCGGCAGGTCGTTCGCCGCGAATCGTGAATATCATAAACTTCATCCGACATTGCGAACCTCGCATTGAATGGATAACCGAGGATGTCCTGTACGAAACGGTTGTCGAGCAGATAAAAACCATGAAGAAGCATCGACTGAAAGGAACTTTTCTTCTTCAGTATGATGCACTTATGGATGTCAGGTATCAGAAACTGTTGAAGGGATTGCCCGCAGAGATGTTCGAGATCGGCGCCTGGTGGGAGATCCCGCAGCCACTGGTGGAAAACAGCGGATACCGGTGGCGGGGACGGTTCCCCTGGGACTGGCATGCCGATGTGGGTTTCGCAACCGGGTATCCGCCGGAAGAAAGGGTGAAACTGGTGGATACATATATGGCCGACTTCAAGAAGATTTTCAGCTGCTATCCCAAATCAGTAGGGTCCTGGTTCATCGACGCTCATACTCTTCAGTATATGTATGACCGGTACGGTATTGTGGCGTCGTGCAACTGTAAAGACCAGATAGGAACCGATGG
>CBFDAY010000414.1:0-2589 GCA_965602895.1 uncultured bacterium | reverse complement strand
GAGAATGAATTTTCAGGAGCGGCTTCCGAATTCACATACGAGTTCCCGCCCCACTCGGTGACGCTGCTGAAGCTGACGCGCGCCTGAGAGCCCGTTCCTGCCGACGTATCAGGCAGGGTTCTTTTATTCCCCATTTTCTTATGGAGAGACCTCGATGACACTATTCCAACCCGACAGCACGCCGATTTTCGGGCGCGAGGACCGCTCGTACCATTATTTTGCAAGCTGCGTATCCGCGAGGAGAGATGGCGACAGCATGATTTTCCAGGGAGCCTTCGAAAGCGGCAAAGAACTCTCCTTTGTCGTATCCGTCGTCGCCCAAAACATCATTCGCGTCCGATACAACGTCGAGGGCGGCGCCGTCGAACATGAAACTCCATACACAACGGAAAGCGTCAAATTCGAGCCGGCATCCTTTCAAGTGGACGAGGATGATGAGTCGTTCCTCATCGACACCGGAGCGGTCATCGTGCGCGTCAACAAGGAGCCGTGGCAAGTATCGGTAAGCGACAGGAAGGGCGGCGTCCTCTTCCAACAGGAAATATGGGACAAGGGGTTCGTTATCCCTATAACGTATCCCGCTGGCTATTCCGAAGGGTCGGACGGCGAAATCGCCGTGCATGAGAACATCTCGCTCGAGCCGGACGAACACCTCTTCGGCCTCGGTCCCAAGTACATGAGCGTCAACAAACGCGGCAAACGCTCGGTGATGTGGTGTTCGGAAACCGTCGGCACGAACACTACCGATCTTTCCTACATGAGCGTTCCGTTCTTCATGAGCAGCCGCGGCTACGGCCTGTTCCTGAACCACGGCGCAAAGAGCATCTTCGAACTCGGTTCATATTCCACCGTGGCTGCCAGCATACGGGTCGATTCTCCGCTCATGGATTACTACTTGATATTCGGCAAGAGGCCCACCGATATCCTTCTCGGCTATTTGATGCTCACCGGCTTCCCGCCCATTCCCCCAAAATGGGCGTTCGGGCTGTGGATGTCGCGATGCTGGTACTTTAATCGTGAAACCATCGAGGGCGTAGTCGATCGAATGCGCTCTCTCGGCATTCCGCTCGACGTTATCAACATCGATCCCGCATGGCTGAAGGATTGGCCCGAAAGAAGGCGGCCGGGATGCGAGTTTGAGTGGAACACGAAAGACTTCCCCGATCCGGAAGGATTCCTGCGCAAGCTGCGCGAGCGAGACGTGCGAGTTTGCCTGTGGGAAAACCCGTACGCGCCGGGCGATACCGAATTCTACGAAGACGCTAAAAAGAGAGGATATCTCGTCAAGAGAGCAGACGGCTCCGTGGCCGCGCCCACACAACCGCTATGCTATGACATGGGGATCATCGACTACACCAACCCGAAAGCGGTCGAATGGATCAAAGAGGCCCACCGTCGACTGCTGCGGCAGGGCGTCGCCGTCTTCAAGACCGACTACGGCGAGAGCGTTCCCGAGGATGCGGTCTTCCACACCGGGATGACCGGTCGGGAGATGCACAACTTCTATCCGCTCCTCTACAATAAGGCCGTCTACGAGGTCATCAAAGAAGTCCACGGAGAGGCGATAGTATATGGAAGATCGGGTGGCGCGGGCTCGCAGCGGTATCCGACACAATGGGCCGCCGACTCGCAGTGCAATTTCTCCGGCATGGCCGGCGCGCTCAAGGGCGGCCTCAGCTACGCGCTCTCGGGCGGTGCGTTCTGGGGACACGACATCGGCGGTTTCGTGAATCCCAAAAACGACGAGCTTCCCACACCGACGCTCTACATCCGCTGGGCCCAGTTCGGGCTGCTCAGCCCGATAGCGCGGTTTCACGGCAGGGGCCCGCGCGAGCCGTGGGAATTCGGCGACGAAGCCGTCGAGATCGTGCGCAAGTTCGCGCTGCTCAGGTCGCGGCTCGTGCCTTATCTCTACTCATACGCGCGCCAGGCGAGCCTCACGGGGCTTCCGCTGATGCGGCCGATATACCTTGAGTTTCCCGACGACCCGCATGCGCCGTACGAAGAACTGGAGTATCTCCTCGGACGCGAGCTGCTCATAGCGCCCGTTTTCAGCGAGTCGGGGAAAAGGACCGTCTATCTCCCGCCCGGTCGCTGGACCGACTTTTGGAGCGGTGAGCCCCATGACGGCCCGACATTTCTGAAGCTGAACGTTCCACTCGACACAATGCCGATTTACATTCGGGAAGATTCGATAGTTCCACTCGGACGGGAAATGCAATACGTCGAAGAATATCCGTGGGACGTATTCCAACTGGAGGTTTGCCTGGAAAAGCAGGCAACGTTTTCACTTTATAACGGAGAGGAAGTTGTCACATTTGACGCCACAAAGAAAGGCGAAGGCATCGAGCTGAAAATATCACCCTCGAACAAGACCTATCACATTGTCCTGCATGGAGCGGAAAACATAAAGGACGTCGAAAGCGAATGGGCCGTCTCCGACCTCTCATGGCGGACATTCGCCGGAGAGACAACCATCTCTCTCAAAACCGCAGGCCCGGCGACTTTGAGAATCCTTACGCCGTAACATCCTCGGCAATTGCACAACGCAAAGAGGCTGCCATGTAGACAAAGGATCTCGCCGCAAAA
>CBFDAY010000413.1:0-2597 GCA_965602895.1 uncultured bacterium | reverse complement strand
TTCATCAGAACGTTCATTTCGCTGCCGTCGGTAAAGAACATGTCGGCCTCGACCACACGCTCGATCCGCTCGATATCGTCAGTTCGCCTTTTCACCCAATTCTTGAAGCGGATTTCCGTGACCGTGTCGACGGGGATTTTCGTCCGGCCGGAGGCGGCCTGGATCGTGAAGTCTTCGATGGGCCCGCCTATATAGTTACGTATGACGTAGTCGTAAACCGTCACAGTCTCCTGCTTGGTGAAAAAGCGCCCCGGATGCAGCAGGCTCTGCGGCATGGTCTTGCGGTCGATTGTGATCGTGATCGACTCCTCCTCGGCCGATGAGACGGGCGCAAACGCGGCAACCAGCGCCAGCGCGATTAGGAGCGATGCGGCAAGTTTGAGGCGTCTCATTTATCGATTTCCTCCATTCAGACACTCGTAGAACACAGATTTTTAAGGGTGAGTTGCATAAAACGTACCAGAGGGCAATTTTTGGCGAAAAGACTTCGCATATGGAATGCAACTTATTCATTCACATGTGGTTAGAGGGCTGGAGCCGAATGGGTCTGCCATGACCTCCACACCCCGGGGAATTCTACGTAATCGTGCAAGTTCGGCAAAACCGGCACATAAAGCGACCTTTTTGTCATGCGCGCCGCGGGCGGAAAAGCCGAACCGACATGGCTTTTTATTACCTCTCGTTGACAATCCTCGGGGCCTTTTGCTAGACTTTCCCAAAGACAAAGTCGGGCAACCGCAATCAGCCGATACGACGGGAGGGATACCGTGCGAAAGCTTCTTTTGGTGATTCTGGCCCTGGTCGCTGTCATAGTTGCCGTTTTCTCGTACCAGAAGTACTATGCGCGCAGGGATGTTTCCCGCATGCTTGGCGAGGCCCGCCTCACGGCTTCCGCAAAAACCGCCCTCTCGCTCAACCGCCACCTCAAGGGCACGAAGATAGAAGTAAGCGTGTCGGGCGGAACCATCACCATCTCGGGGGCAGTGGGAACCGAAATCCAGAAACAACTTGCCGAAGAAGTCGCCCTCAGCATAAAGGGCGCCGACAAGGTCCATAACAACCTGGTGGTCAGCAGGGCGCTGACCCTCAAGCCGATGACCCACGAGCGGACGTTCGGCGAGCGCCTCGACGATCTCACGATTGAGGCTTCGGTCAAGACGGCCTTGATATTGAACGAGAACGTCAACGCCCGCCGCATCGGCGTAAGCTCCCACCGCGGACACATAATCCTTGAGGGCAAGATCGATTCGCCCGTCGAGGCCGAGCTTGCGCGAAAGATCGCCGACGACGCCGACGGCGTCGTGGCGGTGGAACTCAAGCTTTCGCTCGAAGGCGCTCCCGAGGAAAAGGGCAAAAGATCGATCGTGGAGAAGGTGGACGACACCCGCGTCGTCGCCCAGGTGCGCGCGGCGCTCATGGTGAACCGCAATCTGGACTCGAGCGAGATCGAGGTCTCGAGCCGAGGCGGCGTGGTCACGCTCTCGGGCATCGTCGGCAGCGGGGCCGAAAAAGACCTCGCGCAAAAGGTAGCCGAAGACTGCTGGGGCGTCAAGGGAGTGGTAAGCGAACTCCGCATTATGCAGAAACGAAAATGACCGCCAAAATCAGAGCCCACGCAATAGTCGAAGGCCGCGTCCAGATGGTCTTTTTCCGCTACTCGACCTGCCGGGAGGCGGCGAGGCTGGGGGTGACCGGCTGGGTGATGAACAGGCCGGAGGGAAGCGTCGAGCTAGTGGCCGAAGGCCCGAAGAAGGCCGTGGACGCTCTCATTAAATGGTGTCATACCGGGCCTCCTAACGCGAAGGTCACCAACGTCAAGGTGACCGAGGAGTCCTATACGGACGAGTTCAAGTCTTTCGACCCGAGATACGCCGACGGCGATTATTAGCGGGCGGGCTCGTTCCGGGAAGATCGGCTCTGTTTATCATTCTGAGCGCAGGGCCGCAGGCCCGCGCGAAGAATCTCAAAGCGACATCCCTTGGATCTCAGTTGTCATTAGAGACACTCTCATGCCCGACAAGAACCCCAAAGTGGAAATCGAAGAACTCGGGCGCCGGATAAATCACCACAACCATCTCTACTACGCCCTCGATAGCCCCGAGATCAGCGACACCGAGTATGACAATATGATGCGGCGGCTGACCGAGCTTGAGGAAAAGCATCCGGACCTGGTCACGCCCGACTCGCCCACCCAGCGCGTCGGCGCCGAGCCGCTCGAAGCGTTCGGCACGATCGAGCATACCGTCCCCATGCTCAGCCTCGGCAACGCATTCTCCCACGACGAGCTGCGGGAATTCGACGAGCGCGTGCGCAAAGGCCTCGGCGAAACGCTCTCGGACGAGGCGGTCGATTACGTCGTCGAGCCGAAATACGACGGCTCGGCCGTGGAGCTTGTGTACGACAACGGCGTGTTCGCAAACGGCTCGACTCGCGGCGACGGCGTCCGCGGCGAGAACGTCACGCAGAACCTTAAAACGATTCGCGCGATCCCCTTGCGCCTCACGGGAGACACCGACCTGCCATTTCGTCTCGAAGCGCGCGGTGAGGTAATCCTGAACAAGGACGACTTCGAGGAGATGAACCGCAGGCGCATCGAG
>CBFDAY010000412.1:0-2604 GCA_965602895.1 uncultured bacterium | reverse complement strand
GCCGCGCACCAGGTCGAAGGCAATAATACGAACTGTGATTTCTGGCTGCTCGAACATGCGCCGGACACTATCTTTCAGGAACCATCGGGCGACGCGTGCGACCACTTCCACCGCTACCCTGAGGATATCCGGCTGATGGCGCAGCTCGGCTTCAACGCGTATCGGCTTTCGATCGAATGGGCGCGCATCGAGCCGGAGTCGGGATATTTCTCGATTGCGGCCCTTGATCATTATCGCCGCATGTTGGCGGCATGTCACGAGAACGGCATCCAGCCGTGCGTCACATATCACCATTTCACCTCACCGCGCTGGTTCACCGCCGACGGCGGCTGGGAAGACATGAAGGCCGTGGACCGCTTCGCACGCTACTGCGAGAAGGCGACCAAACATCTCGGCGACATGATAGGCGCCGGTTATACAATCAACGAGGCGAATCTCGTTGCCGACCTTGTCATGCGCGGTTCGCTCCCCAAGAATGGAATCAAGGCGAATGCTCCATTCATTGCCGAAGCCGCGCGCCTGTGCGGGACGACTCTCGATCGCTTCGGGCCCTTCCTGCTCGGCGATCCCTTCAAGATCCGCGACGTCATGCTCGAAGCTCATATCAAATCTCGCGATATCATTAAGGCGGGTCCCGGCAATTTTCCGCTTGGAATAACGATATCGATGTCGGATTGCCAGGCCGTCGCCGGCGGCGAGGCCGAGCGCGACAAGGCCTGTGCCGAGGGAGTCGATCCGTTCCTTGATGCCGCGCGGGAAGACGATTTCATCGGCGTTCAAACGTATAGCCGAACCCGCTTCGGACCACAAGGTCCGCTGGAGCCGGAGGAAGGCGTCGAAGTCCTCATCATGGGATACGAGTTCTGGCCCGAGGCGCTTGAGTCCACCATCCGTTACGCCAGCGAAAAGGCGGGCGTCCCGATATACGTGACCGAGAACGGAATCGGCACGACCAACGACGCGCAGCGCATCGAGTACGTCCGGCGCGCTCTTAAAGGCGTGACAAATTGCCTGCAAGACGAGATCGACGTGCGAGGATACTTTTACTGGTCGATGCTCGACAATTTCGAGTGGCTCTTCGGATATGGCCCCCAATTCGGACTCATAGCCGTCGATCGAGAGACACAGATGCGAACGGTCAAGCCGAGCGCACATTATTTAAGCCGGATCGCAAGGGCAAACGTCTTTGACGCCGACGCTTAGAGAAACATTGCCGCCGGCGTCTCAACGCCTTCAAGTCAAACAAACATTGGGCAGAGGAATGCGAAAGGAGACAAGGCGATGGCAAAGGCAACCAAAAAAGATGCACCTACTCTCGAAGAGGCCACAAGGGCTGTTCGCATTTTCGGAATAATAAACCTCGTGCTCGGCCTGTACATGGTTCTTGAAGGCCTGGCGGCGTTGGCAGACATGAACCTCCCCGGCCTGGCGGCGAGGATGGTAGGCGCCCTGGGTTTTGTCATCATCGTCATCGCCTGGGGATCAGCGGCAGCAAGCGGCCTTGGACTGATCTTGCTTTCACATTGGGGACGCCGGCTCGCCATATTATGGGGAAAAATAATCGTATGGCTGTTGCCGATTTCATTCGGTCTGTCTCATAATTTATCCGAGTTTTTCTCCATTACCTTCGGTATCATCTTGGTGATCTGTTTCTATGGAAATATCCTGTGGTCAAACCTCAGGCGACCGGAGTTCGACGCGGCGTTCGAATCGGAATAACGGGAAAGCGAAATTCGATCTTATGGTCTGATTCCCACATTCCGGCGCCAAGAGAAAGCGAGAAAGAGCAAAAGAGTCCCTCTAACCAACCATGCCAGACGGGAGTCTGTTAATGATTCTGAAAGCGATACTCTTCATCATCTGGATGCTTTTTGTGCTGGCCATAATGTTTTTCATCTTGAGGATGCTGTGGAGAGTCATGAGAACATACTTAGCCCACACCTCGGACGATGCGGCCGAGCGCATCCTGGACGCGGCGGACCAGTTCGGAGCCGACACTAGCGGGATCAGGAAGCTGTTGGAGAGCACTGTCGGGAAAAAGGTACGCGACCTCGGATTCATCGAGGCGCGTTCCTATGGAGGATTGAAGATCGAGTATTCCGCCCATTTAAGTAACGTCGAGGGCCAGCGGCGCATCATCCTGGTTATCAAAGACGAAGCCTTTCTGAATTCGATGCTCAACCTCTCGACGCGGAAGGATGAGTATCGCATCCCGATCCGAAGCGGCGCGGCAAAAGCGTTGCTCTCGATCCTCGAAAGCAATGAAGAACGCTTTATGCGGATCGCCGAAGATTACGAATCTCGCATTGAAATGGAGCAGATGATCGAAAGGGATCCACTGAAGAAAACCAAGAACACACTCTTGCGCTGGTTTGCATTTCTTCCACTGAAAAACTTCGGACGGATCGACCGAATTTCGGCCATCGCGCCAAAGAAGGATGAACGACGGATTAATTATCAGCTCGACATAAACGCCTACATCGGCAAGGAATTCGACGAGATAATACTTGTCCTCCGTTTTGAAATGCAATACAGCGAAATCGGCCGTCCCGGCAAGCTGCACTACATTCTGTATTACCCTTTCGGAGCAGAAGGCAGGGATAA
>CBFDAY010000411.1:0-2610 GCA_965602895.1 uncultured bacterium | reverse complement strand
TGGAAATCACTTGACAAACTGCGGAAGTCATTGTATACTGTATTATGACAGCAGACACTGCGAGAGGGTTTTTCGAAGGGTTTTATCATGCTATTGAGAATTGACTCGACCAACGGCGTGCCGCTGTATCTTCAAATCGCTAAAGAAGTTAAGCACTCCATAGCGATCGGCTCGCTCATGCCGGGCGAACAGCTCCCCTCCGTCAGGGAGATTGCCCTGCAGATCACGGTAAACCCCAACACCGTCGCCAAGGCATACCGCGAATTGGAGATGAGAGGAATCGTGGAGACAAGACGGGGAACCGGCACATTTGTCTCCGAAAAAACGATCGCGGTGACGAAAAAAGAAAGGCGGAAAATCGTGGGCGAGCTGATAGACAGGGCGCTCGACGAGGCGCGGCATTTGCAGATGAGCGAAGATGAAATGGCGGGCTTGTTCGAAGAAAGGGCGGAGGCATTCAGAGCGGAAGGACAAAAGCGGGAGGCCCGGGATGACTGATTTTGCGATCGAGACGGAAGGTTTGAGCAAGAGGTTTGGCCGCCAGCTCGCTGTGGACGGGCTGGACCTGTCTATCCCGACAGGAAGCGTCTTCGGATTCCTCGGAAGGAACGGGGCGGGCAAAACGACCACGATCAAGATGCTTTTGGGGCTGATCTCCCCCACCTCCGGCTCCGTCAGGGTGCTGGGCCTGAACCCGAAGAAGGACAGCAAGGCGATAAAGCTGCAAGTGGGCTACGTGGCCGAGAACCAGAGCATGTACGGCTGGATGAAGGTGAAAGAGATTATCAAATTCACTGCTGGCTTCTACAAGAACTGGGACTTCACAGTCGCCTCGAGTTTTTGCGAGAGGTTCGAGCTCAACCCCTCCGCCAAGGTCAAAAATCTATCGAAGGGCCAGCAGATGCGGCTCGCGCTCACGCTCGCGCTCGCCTCGCGTCCCCGCTTGCTCATACTGGACGACCCGACGATGGGCCTCGATCCCATAACGCGGAAGGAATTCCTCAACGACATCGTGCGCGCGATTCAAGAAGAGGGCAGAACGGTCTTTTTCTCCACCCACATCCTGGGCGAGCTCGAAAGGGTGGCCGACAGCATAGCGATAATCGACCGGGGCAGGCTGAAGGTGGCGAGTGCAATCGATTCGCTCAAAGCGTCGGTCAAAACGGTTCGGTTGACGTTCGAGAACACGCCGCCGTCCGGCATCGAGATCGACGGCCTTCTGCGCACCGAGGGCAACGGGCGCGATTGCCTTGTTACGTTGACCGATTTCAGCGAAGACAAGCTCGCTCTATTGAAACAGAGATACAACCCTGTGGGCCTTGAGTCGCGCACCCTCAGCCTGGACGAGATATTCGAAGCATTCGTGCTCGGACAATAGGAGGCAGCCATGGTCTGGTGGAAAGAATGGCGCGAGACGAGGTTCGGGTTTCTCACCGCACTTTTTTTCATGACCGGTCGGTACGCCAGCATGCCAATGAACATAATGCTGGGTGAACAATTCTGGATCGGGGTCTTCCTGGCGTTTTTCGGAATGGCGATAGCGATTGTCATGGGGGCCGGCGCCGTCGCGCCGGAACTCGCATCGGGAACTATCGTTTACCTGCTTTCCAAGCCTGCGGACAGGACCAGATTCCTCACGGCAAAATATCTTGTACGAGGCGGCGAAGTGATGTTTCTGGTGGCCGTACCGTTCGCGTGCATGGTCGTTCTCGGCTGGGAGGGGCGTTTCGATTGGATGTGGGTCCGGCCATATGTGGCCGTTCAATACATCGGGGCCGCCCTGGCACTGGTTGCTTTCACTTATTCAGGCGCGTTTTTCTTTTCCGTCCTGTTAAGGAGGCAGGCATTATGCGCATTGGCGGGCATCACCCTCCTGGCCGCCTACCTTGTTGCGCTGGGAATAAGCGTATTTCAGAAAGTCTATGACGGGGAAGTAATAGCAACGGATGTTTACATCATTGTTCTCCTGACTGCTGCAATCTTCGTCGCGAGTCTTTTAGCTTTCCGAATGAGGGAGTTCTGAGATGCCTTTCTGGAAAGAATGGCGCGAGACCCTGCCGATGTTCCTGTTGTCGGTGATCTCGATCATCGTTGTCTCGCACATCAGGTGGGACGAGTACCGGCTGGAATTCTTCGAGATCCAATTCTGGGTGGTCACGGTCCTGTGTCTCGCTTTCGCGGTCCCGTTTCTCGGGGCGGGCGCGGTCGCCGGCGAGCGGGAGGCGGGCACATTTGATGTTCTCGCCGCCAAGCCGGTGAGGCTATCGACAATCCTCCTCATAAAATATTCTGTGAGGTTGGGTGGTATCCTTCTCGCGCTTGGGCTCCTGACGGCGATCTTCTACCTCATTCGGCCCACCCACAACATTAATATGTATGACGTCGCGCGCGCGCTCGTCATATTCTTCGCCTTTCTGTGTTTTTCATTTACCGTATCCTTCTGCATCTCCTGTTTCACCGATACGTCGTCCAAGGCGCTCACCGGCGGCCTCGTTCTGTTTTTCATGGCGCTTCTCGTGATTAATGCCACTCCGTTTTTTAAGTACGCATGGTGGTGGCACAATTCCCTCGAAGAAATGTGGCTGGGATACTTCATCTTTTACGGAATCC
>CBFDAY010000410.1:0-2626 GCA_965602895.1 uncultured bacterium | reverse complement strand
TTTATGCGGCCATTCTTTGTCAAACGGCGCGCTTGGACCTGCGAGCCCTTTAATTCAGTTTTTTCAGGCGGCTCTTCGCCTGGTCGGCCTCGCTCGAAAGAGGATAGGCGTCGATCACCTGTTGGAACATCGACCTTGCCTGGTCTTTCCTGCCCAACTGCAGCAGGGCGTGGCCCGCTTTCAGCATCGCGCGAGGCACCTTGTTGCCCGTCGGGTATAGCTCTATGACTTTCTTAAATGCCTGCGCCGCTTCTTCGTATTTGCCTTCGGCGTAGTAGCACTCACCGACCCAGTACTGCGCGTTGTCGGCGAGGTCGGTCTCCGAGAACAGGCGCAGATACTCCTCGAAGCCCGAGCGGGCCAGAGCGTAGTTCTGTCGCTGATAATCCTCGTAGGCAGTGTCGTAGAGCTTTGTGAAGTCTATCGGTTCTCCCGACGTCGGTGGCAAAGCCGCAGGGGGCGCGGTCGCTGCGGGCGGCTTGGGCTTGCCCGATGTCTTTGGGGCTGTGACTGCCTTTGGGGGCGCTTTCACCGCCCTGGGAGCCGGCGCCGCTGTCCGCGAAGGCTTTGGAGGAGCGGCGGCCGCTTTAGTTTGCGCCCTCAGCGATTCCATCTGCCTGATCAGGTTCAGCTTGAGATTTGTGATTTCCTGCCTGAGGGCCGCCAGCTCGTACCTCGTTTCCTCGATCCTGCTCTCGGTGCGCTGCTGTCCCTCTTTCAGCTCGAGCAGGGTCTCCCGTTGCGCGGCCTGGTTGCGCAAGATTCCCTGCGTGTTCCCGACGGCGGGAGTATCGAGTTTCTTTTTCATATCCTCCACGTCGTGCCTGAGGCGCACGATGTCGGAGCGCACGTACGTGATATCGCTTTGCGGTGTCGTTTGGCAGCCGGCCTGCCCCATGAAAAAATATGAGAACAGGCAAACGAAAATCAGCCAGGCTTTTGATGGGTGCGACATTTGTCCCCCTCTCCCGCCCTTAGGTCTGAGCATTTTCGGCATTTAGGAATGCAGGCTCAGAGCGAAATCTTGAACTCATCGCGACGGTTGTTTTTCCACGCGGATTCGTCGTGCCCTTCAATCGCGGGCCTTTCCTCCCCGTAGCTGATCGTGAAGATGCGATCCGAGCTTATGCCGAGACTGACCAGATACCGCCTGGCGGCCAGCGCGCGCCTCTCGCCCAGCGCGAGGTTGTACTCGTTGGTGCCGCGCTCGTCGCAATGCCCCTCGATCTGGCAGTTCACGCTTGGATTCTTCTTCAGCCAGTCGGCGGCCTTCTCGAGCTGGGCCTTCGACTCCGCCTTGAGCGCCGCTTTGTCGTAATCGAAATAGATTGGCTTAAGCTCGCGGCTCGCTTCCTCGAAAATCAGAGCGCGCGCGAGATCGGTTTGGGCAATGGGCAGCTCGCCCTCTCCGAATTCTCCGCCGGCCCTTGCGCCCAGCGTGGGTGCGCCGGTGTCGCCGTGCCTGGAGGCAGGAGAAACCTCGACCGTCACGCCTTCGGCGTCCGCAAACTTGGGACTCACGGACCCGCTCTTGCGCGCGCACCCTGCCGCAAACGCCAGGGAGGCGAGCAAAGCCATGCAAAAGAACAATTCGACCGTTTTCCGAAGCATACTTTCCTCCTTCTCCTCTATACATCTGTCATCTATTTTAGTTGCGAAGGATCCATGGCCGCGCTTGGGTTTCTCAAGGCGACCACGCTGGCGACATATTATCACCTCCTCCGAAAGTGACGCGTTTCTTGCCGGAACCGTCCGCCCTCATGAGGTAGATGTCCCTCCGGCCCGCCTGCCTCGAGCTGTAGGCCAGATACCTGCCGCCGGGCGACCAGCTCGGGTCCTCGTTGCGTCCGTCGAACGTCAGCCTGTGAAGGCCGGTCCCCGTGGGATGGATCGTATATATCTCGCCCTTGCCCCTCACCATGGAGACGTAAGCTATCTTGTCGCCGTTCGGCGACCATGCGGGCGAGGTGTTGTTGTATCCGTTGAAAGTGATCCTGCGCAGATTCACGCCTTCGCGGTCCACGATGTATATCTGAGGATAACCCGAGCGATCCGACACAAATGCCAGCTCACGCCCGTTCGGCGACCACGTGGGCGAGGTGTCGGCGCGTGAGTTGTGCGTCAGTCTCGTCAGTTCGCCGTCCTCGAGATCGAGCAGGTATATCTCCGGATTTCCCGATTTGCTGAGAGTCAGGGCGAGCGTCTTGCCGTCGGGCGAGAACTCGGGCGTCGTGTTCAGGCCGATGAATCCGGATACGCGAACGTAGCTCCTCAGTCTCAAGTCTATCATATACACATCGGGATTGCGGTCCCTGTATGATGTGAACACCAGCTTGCCGCCGTCCGGAAACCAGTCGGGGGAAAGCGCTATCGAATTGTCATGGGTCAGCCGGTAGGAGTTGTGTCCGTCATAATCCATTATGTGGATCTCTTTGCGGCCGTCTTCCCCTTTTTTGATGTAGGCGATGGACGTATGCGCGACACCGCGTTTGCCGGTGTAGCGATAGACGATCTCGTCGGCGAACTTGTGGGCGTTCTCCCTGACCGCGCGAGGCGGCCCAGTATAAAATTTGCCGACTATCCGGGTTTCGGACTCCACGTCGAACAGTGAGCAATCAAATCTCAG
>CBFDAY010000409.1:0-2634 GCA_965602895.1 uncultured bacterium | reverse complement strand
TGACCCTATGCTCCTTCTAAGAAACTGATGTTGCCTTTCGCTTGGGACAGTCCCGCCGCCGCCCGTTTCTTGGTCAAGTCTCCCGCCTAGCGGGTGAATGCTCGCAATGACGGGAGAGTGATGCCACTTGACACGAAGCTCGCCCCCACGGTCTGTGTTCGCGCGCAACTGCCTGAGGGACTGCTCCATCAGCGGGCTGGTGGGCGCCGGGGCCCGCCCCTGCGATTTTTCCGGGAAAATGATTGGTCAGTTTCTTCTCGGAATAACCCGCCCGTGGCGCGGCTCAGTTTTCTTGGGCGGCCACACACGGCCGTCCCTACAGGATGGCATGGGCATAGATCCCCGGTCGAGCCGGGGACGGCGTCTGTGGGTTCCAGAATCCTGGTTCATCCTTCCTTTGAAATCGTCGTTCGCCTCTGCTATAATTGCCTCTGTCTTCGGCTGGTTTTTTATGGAATTTCGGACTCGAAAGACGGTGGACCGCGTTGGACCTTTTCGATGAGGAGCAAAAACGCGAGCGCGAAAGAAACGCGCCGCTGGCGTGGAGGATGGCGCCGCGAACGCTGGATGAGTTCGTCGGCCAGGAGCAGATCCTCGGCGAGGGCAGGCTGCTGCGGCGCGAGATAGAATCCGACAGGCTCGCTACCGCGATCTTCTACGGGCCTCCCGGCGTCGGCAAGACGGCGCTTGCCCGCATCATCGCCAACACGTCGAAGTCATCCTTCCACCGCCTCAATGCGGTCACCTCCGGCGTGGCCGACCTGAGACAGCTCATCGACGGCGCGCGCATGCGAATGTCGGCGTCGGGCCGGAAGACGACGGTGTTCGTCGACGAGATACATCGATTCAACCGCGCGCAGCAGGATGCGCTCCTGCCCGACGTCGAGGCCGGCACGATAACGTTCATCGGGGCGACGACGCAGAACCCGTTTTTCGCGGTGACGGCGCCGCTGGTCTCGCGCTCGCAAGTCTTCCAGTTCCAGCCCCTCGACGCCGAGCATATTGCGGCGCTCATCGAGAGCGCGCTTGCCGACGAGGAACGCGGGCTCGGCAAGATGAATATCGCGCTCGATGGCGACGCCCGCGATCATTGGGCCCGCGCGGCCGACGGCGACGCCCGCCGCGCGCTGAACGCGCTGGAAATCGCCGCAATGACCACTCCGCCGGGCAAGGATGGCGTCGTGCATGTGACGCTGGAGACCGCGCAGGAATCCATCCAGCGAAAGGCCATCGTGTACGACGGCGCGGGCGACGACCATTACGACACTATCTCCGCGTTCATCAAGAGCATGCGCGGCTCCGACCCCGACGCCGCGATCTACTGGCTCGCCAAGATGCTCGAGGCCGGCGAAGACGCGCGCTTCATCGCGCGGAGAATCGTGCTATGCGCGTCCGAGGACGTCGGCAACGCCGATCCGCAGGCGCTTTCGGTGGCTGTGGCAGCGATGCAGGCCAGCGAATTTGTCGGCATGCCCGAGGCGCAGATACCGCTCGCGCAGGCGACCATATACGTCGCGTGCGCGCCCAAGAGCAACGCGAGCTACATGGCGATCGCGGATGCGCGCAAGGACGTGCGCGAGCGCCCCACATTTCCCGTGCCGAAGCACCTGAAGGACGCTAACTATCCGGGCGCCAAGAGGTTCGGGCACGGCGAGAGCTACAAGTACTCGCACGATTTCCCCGGCCATTTCGTCGAACAGGTCTACGGCCCTCCCGACAAACGCTTCTATAAGCCCACCACGCACGGCCACGAGGCCGAGATCCGCAAACGGCTGGAGCGGCTGTGGAAGCGGAGGAAGGATGAAAAGCAGTCATGAGCGGTATTTGGAGAGGTTTTCGCCGGTACCGCCACACGCCCTCGGGATTACAAGAATGTACTATTTTTGCGCGACAGCTTTCCCCTCGCAGCCCATCCCTCGATATCCTTAAAATTCTTGTTTCGTTCTAACCGATTGATTTGCAATGCTTTACCTTCCAGGCTCGGCCCGGCCGAAACAGGCCGCGATTTTTTTATCGGCTCGGCGCGATTCTTGCTCTACACAAACTCATGTTCTTGCTTGACAAGCAATAAACTTATATGATATATTGCTTATAGCTTAAGCTGTCCGGTTAGAGCATCTCAAAAGCCCCGCATCCCTGCCGCGGGCCGACACAGAAGGGGGACCATCCGCAATGAGAAAGCATTTTGTCAGCTTTGCATGCGGTTGTGCCGTTTTCATGCTGATCGTTGCAACTTCTTTGGCTTTCATGTCCAATCCAGTCTTTGCGCAGACTTATTATGTGCCCGACGATTTCCAGACGATACAGTCGGCGCTGGATGCCGCCGCCGATCTCTACACGGTAGTTGTCCGAGACGGAATATACAGGGGCGAAGGCAACAGAAACCTCGATTTCGGTGGAAAGGCGCTGACCCTGCAATCCGAGAATGGCCCTGACAATTGCACCATTAATTGCGCGAATGATGGTAGGGGATTTTACTTCCATAATGGCGAAACATCCGATTCGATCGTGGACGGCTTCACCATTATCAATGGGATCACTGGAAGCTACCCCGAATATCATGGCGGGGGCATTGCCTGCGACAATTCTTCATCTCCCACAATTAAGAATTGCATTATCAGGAACAATAAGGCA
>CBFDAY010000408.1:0-2634 GCA_965602895.1 uncultured bacterium | reverse complement strand
CTTGAGCGATCTGATCGAGGCAAAGCAGATCGCCGCTTGATGTAATACATGAGGGAGAATATGGCGATGAAAAAATACATGGTTTTCATTTATGTTATATTCCTTGTTCTCGTTGCGGGATGCTCCAGGGAGGCGCCGCCCGCCGAAGAAGCCGGACCGCACAAGGTTATTGCCGTGGGCTCCCAGTGGTATGGCCATATACCTGTGTGGATAGGGATAGAAAACGGGATCTTCGAGAAGTACGGATTCGAGGTGGAATGGAGATTCATAGGCAAGAGTATGGACCGGCTCAATGCGATTTCGTCCGGAGAGGCCCAGTTTGCGAGCATGGGCGAAATCGCCATGCTTAGCGCAATGGCGCAAGGCAACACTCGCTTCTACTGGGTCGGCAACCAGGATATCGCTCCCGGATTCGAGGGCCTGGTGGCGCGCCCGGGCATTACGAGCTACGAGCAGCTCAAAGGGAAAAAGATCGGATTTCCTTTCGGCTCGTCCGTCGACCTGACATGCCGGATGCTTCTGAAAGAGAACGGGCTCGATCCAGTAAAGGACGTCGAGCTGGTCAACCTCGAAGTCGGTGACGTTCCGGCAATATTTCGTACGGGCGAAATCGGCGCCGCGCTCATCTGGGAGCCCGGCTTCTCGCAACTAATCGCGGTAGAGGGCGCGACGGTTCTCGGCAAGGACACCGATACCGAAGTCTACAAAAAATTCGGCACGATGACCGGGCCCGACGTGCTGATAATAGGCAGGGCATGGGTCGACGCCGACCCCCCGCGCGCGAGGGAATTCATGAAGGCGTACTTCGAAGCGCTCAGCTTCGTGAAGGATAATGCCGACAGGGCGACCGAGATCGTTCAGGGCGCCTATATCCAACAGGAACTCGATTTGATCAGGGAAAACATGGATAAGTTTATATGGCACGACCTGGAGGCCCAGCGGCATGTGATGAGCGATGACGGAATTTTCGGGCAAGCGGAATACATCGTGCGAATCCTCCATGAGGACATGAACGCTATCCCGAAAAAGCCTGATTTCCTGAAATGGGTCAACATGGATATCCTGCCTTTCGAAGAGCGGTGAACGAGCGGGAAGAGAAGGAAGGCGAGTAGTTGGAAGAAAAAGAGCTGGACTTGTGGCGCTCCGCCGTTATCGGGTCTATCGGCCTCATCTCGTTCCTGGGATTATGGGAGATTCTGGTGCGAGGCGGAGTGATAGATCCCTTTTTCTTGCCCGCGCCGAGTCAGGTGGCGGTAAGAGCCCTCCAGATGACAACCGGAAAAGACGCGATCCTCCTGAACGATATCAAGATGAGCGCCACCAGGGTGCTCGCGGGATTCCTGTTAAGCGTTGCAGTCGGTGTGCCCTTCGGGCTGGTCATGGGCATGAGTTCTATCGTTCGCGCCGCGCTTAACCCCATTATCTCGATGATACGACCGCTGCCCGCCCTGAGCTGGATCCCGCTGTCGATGCTCTGGCTCGGAATCGACGAGCAGCAGAAATACGCCATCGTTTTCATGGGCTGCTTCGCATCTATTCTCGTCTATACAACCGACGCCACCATGCGCGTTGACCCTATCCTGCGCCGCGTCGCACTCAACCTGGGCGCCTCGCGAGTGCAGGTGCTGCGGCACGTGATCCTGCCGGGGGCGCTTCCCGACATCTTGAGCGGACTGAAGGTGTTGCTTGCAATCGCGTGGACGTGCGTCATATCCGCCGAGATGGTCGGCGCCAACAGCGGTCTGGGATTTCGCATCTGGACCGCCAAGGAATGGTCCGACACCGGGCAGGTACTGGTCGGCATGATCGGCATCAGCGCCACCGTTTTGGTTTTGGATATCCTGTTTCGCGGCCTGGAGCGGCTGCTCCTGCCGTGGCGGCGAAAGGTTCCGGGGACATGAGCGCCACCCTCATACAGCTCGACGAGGTGACTAAGGTGTTCCCATCGCGCAAGGGAGACATCGTCGCCGTGCGCGATTTCTCACACGAGATTCATAAGGGCGAGGTCGTGACCCTCGTCGGCGCTTCCGGCTGCGGCAAGACCACCGTCCTCAATATGGTTGCGGGGTTTCTCGCGCCCACCTCGGGGCGAGTGCTGCTGGAGGGACGCCCGATCTCGGGGGTCGAGCCCCGCTGCGGCATGGTATTCCAGAGCTACGCACTGTTCCCGTGGCTGACCGTCAGGAAAAACGTCGAGTTCGGACCCAGGATAAATGGGGTCCCTAAGAAGGTACGGGCCGAAGATGCGCAGAAATACATCGAGATGGTAGGCCTCGAGGGATTCGAGGATTCATATCCCGGCGAGCTTTCGGGCGGGATGCGCCAGCGCGTGGCGCTCTGCCGCGTGCTTGCGAACAAGCCCGACATACTGCTGTGCGATGAACCGTTCGCAGCGCTCGACGCGATGACCCGCCAGGTGATGCAGCAGGAGCTTCTGAGAATCGTGAGCGAGTCCGGACAGACCGTCCTCTTTATCACCCATTCAATTGACGAAGCCCTTATCTTGAGCGACAAGGTCGTAGTCATGTCCGCGCGCCCCGGCTGCGTCAAAGCAGTCTACGACGTCGACCTGCCCCACCCGCGCAAAGTCGAAGTCCAGCTCACCGACCGCTACCTCGAATTAAAGCGTAAGAT
>CBFDAY010000407.1:0-2648 GCA_965602895.1 uncultured bacterium | reverse complement strand
GACCGAGATAGTGCCGCTCGTGCGTCCGTATGGGCTCTGGACGGGCAACGTGTTCCGGGGAATCGTGAAAATGGACGGCAAGCCCGTTCCCTATGCGGAGGTCGAGGTGGAATATTTCAACGAAGATGGTAAGATAAAGTCGCCGGCCGACCCGTTCATAACGCAGGTTATCAAGGCCGATGTCAACGGCGTCTTCAGTTATGCCATGCCCAAGGCCGGCTGGTGGGGTTTCTCGGCGCTCGGCGAGGCCGATGAGAAAATGAAAAACCCCGATGGCGCCGAAGTGCCCGTGGAAATCGGCGCATTGATCTGGGTACGTGCGCTGGATATGAAATAGGTTCGCCCAATGCATATTTCAGAAGGAGTTCTGTCGACGCCGGTGCTCGCCGCCGGCGTCGGCCTGACGGCCGCCGGCGTGGGATACGCGTTGAAGAAAATGGACTACGACCGCATCCCCCAGGTGGCGGTCGTGTCGTGCGCATTTTTCGTCGCCGCGCTGATTCATGTTCCCGTCGGGCCGACAAGCGTTCATCTCACGCTCAACGGGCTCACGGGGGTCTTGCTCGGGTGGGCGGCCTTCCCGGCGATACTGGTCGCCCTTTTCCTGCAGGCCGTCCTGTTTCAATTCGGCGGCCTGACGACGCTGGGCGTAAACACGCTGAACATGGCGCTTCCGGCCGTGGTCTGCTATCTTTTGCTGGGCCGCTTTATTCGCAGCCCGCGGGCTTTCGTCTCGGGGGGAGCGGCCTTTACGTGCGGGTTTGCGGCGGTATTGATGAGCGCTCTGATGCTGGCCGTTTCGCTCGTCTTTACGGAGGAATCTTTTCTGACAGTTGCAAAAATCTCATTTGCGGCCCATCTGCCCGTAATGGTTGTTGAAGGGTTTATAACCGCGTTCGTTGTCGAATTTCTTCGGAAGGTCAAGCCGGAGATATTGGAGGGATCCCATGCCGGCTCTACGTTTGGGGAAAAATAGGGGCTCGCCGTCATTGGCTTGTCTGTTCGTTCTGGTTTCCGTTATCGGGACGCTGATTGCCCCATCTACCGCCCGGGCGCACAAGGTGAACCTGTTTGCTTACGTGGAAGGCGACACGGTGATAACGGAAAGCTATTTCAGCGACGGCCGGAAATGCCGCGATTCCACGATCGAGGTGTTCGACAAGCACGGGAAAAAGCTCGCCGAGGGAAAGACCGACGAAGAGGGCCGATTCTCATTTCGGCCTCCGATCAGGACCGATCTGGTGATGCGCCTGACCGCATCGATGGGTCATCACGCCGAATACGTGGTTCCGGCGTCGGACCTGTCGGACAAGATCCCCGCCGGGCCGGCGGCGGCGGAAGCCGTTTCCGCGAAAGGGCCCGCCCTATCCCCCGATGAGGCATCCGACTCACTCGAAAGCCCGCCCGTGCAACATCGAGCTTCCACGGAGGACATCGAGCAGGCCGTCGAAAAGGCGCTCTCCCGACAGCTCGCGCCGATCCGCAGGGCGCTTGAGGAATCGCGCCGCGAGCGGAGGTTCTCCGACGTCGTTGGAGGAATCGGGTACATCGTCGGCCTGATGGGACTGATTCTCTATTTCCGGAGCAGACAGCGGAAGGGGTAGCGGTTCACCGATATGTTCGAAGAAGCGTTTGCCGAGGGGAATTCCGCCATACATTGCCTGGACCCGAGGGTCAAGGCGTTCGTCGCTTTTGCTTTCTCGGAGATGACCGCGACGGCGGACGGGCTTTCGGCCCTCACCGTTGCATTGATGATGTCCGTTGTCCTGGTCCTGGCGGCGAAACTCCCCCCACGGGATGTCGCCCGCCGGCTGGCGGTCGTGAACGGATTCATACTGCTGCTATGGCTCGTGCTTCCGTTCAGCTATCAGGGAGAACCCGTTTTTCACGTCGGGCCGCTCGCCGCCACGCGCGAGGGAGCGATGCAAGCGCTGTCGATCACGGTCAAGGCAAATGCGATCATCCTCGCCTGCATCGCCTTGCTGTCCACGATGCACCTTGCCGACCTGGGGCGCGCGCTCAGCCGGCTTCATGTCCCCGACAAGCTGGTCCATATGCTGCTTTTCATGCTGCGATACCTCGGCGAGATATGGCGAGAGTACCTGCGGTTCAGCACAGCCATGAAGGTTCGCTCCTTCCGCCCGCGCACCGACCTGCATACGTACCGCTCCTATGCGAACATGCTGGGAATGCTCTTTGTGAACAGTTACGAGAAGGCCGAGGCCATCTACGCCGCCATGCTGTGCCGAGGTTTCAAGGGACAATTCTACACCATGGACGAATTCGTCCTGACCGGGCGCGACCTCATTTTCGGTATTGCGGTAGCCGCCGGGCTGCTGCTGATGGGGCTTTTTCAATATGCCCATTTCCCGACTTGAAGCCGAAGGCGCGCCCAACATATGATCCCGGCGGCTTCCCCCTTTCTCTCCCTGTACGGAAAGCCCGACAATCGCCGTCGCCCGTTGAATCCGGCCCGGATTTATCCTGCGTATTGGCTGCCGGGCTTCTATGATGTATACTTTTGATGCTTCGGATCAAGCCGCCGAGCATGATAAGCCGGGAGGTTGCGGGCCGATATGAAGGGCGAAGGGAAGAGTCGAAAAAAAATCGTTCTGCCGCTGTTTCTGTTTTGGGTCGTCGTCACGTCG
>CBFDAY010000406.1:0-2668 GCA_965602895.1 uncultured bacterium | reverse complement strand
GGGGCTTTCCCGCCGTCAATGTCTTCTCGTTTCCCCTCGGGATCAGCTTGTGCCACGCTCGGAGCAGGCGAGCCTTTCGCGACGCTATGCGACGCCCCGCGTCAGCCCCTTGCTCCGACTCTGAAATTCGATCTTCCGGCATTTCGTTTTCCCGGCTTTGCCGGCTCGGCGATGCGGGCCGATCGACCGTGTGTCGTTCGGCCGCTATCCCGGCGGGCGAAGGGGACGCCCCCACGTTAGTGGATCGGCCTGTCAATTTCCGTCTCATTGCGTCGGGGACCTCCCCTTTCCCTACGCCCGCGGCATGCGTGCAGCCTCCGCGGGCGGGCCTTGCCGGGAGCGTTTATCCGATCAGGTGCCGATGTTGTATCCGAGCCCGGCAATCGGCTCGGCAGTCGCGTCCTGCACGGGCTGAAAATCCAGTCGCTGGGTTGCGATGGCGACGTCCTGGTCGGTCTCCATGTACAGTTCCTGACTGACCCTTAGCGTTATGCTGCGACGGTCGCCATAGAGGAACGCGGGTCGGTAGACCAGCGGCAGCACGGTCTTGTCGGTGGTTATGTCGTCGTGGACGCCGCTTGCGTTCAGGTCCTCGCGGATGAACTCGCTCACTATGATGGGAATGCCGTCGAACTTGCCAAGCTCGCCCGTGAGGATGGTGGCGCTGGGACCGTACTTGTCAAGGGTGACGACTTCGTCGAGCCCCAGCATCTTGTTGTAGACGCTGATGCCGGCGATCCACGCGAGGTTGTTCGGGTTCACGCCGTACTTGCCCATCGCGGTGCGGATGGCGCGAAGGTTGGTTTTGTTGAACGTCGCGCAGTCTATCTTGGCCGCGCCCAGCGCAAGCTTGCGGTAGCCGTCCCACGCCTTGCGCACATCGGACGAAGCCGTAACATCGCTGTCCATGTGCGTGCCGTCCGTGTCTCCGTTGATGGTGGCACTTTCCTGCGCCTCGGCCAGGGCCTGCACGATCTTGTCGCGAAGAAGCGGCAGGATGGCGACAATGCTGTCTTCCTCAAGCTCGGTCGATACGAGCACGCGGCATGCGAGCTTGATGGCGTCGAACGTAACCTCGCCCGTGCCGGGGGTCGAGGCGGTTATCTTCGCGGACGTGTCGCCCGTGGATTCGGAGAAGAGATAGGCGGTCGCGTCGGCGCCGTCGATCGGCAGTTTGAACGGATTGGTCGGCATCGCGACGCGCCGGTGAAGCGCGGCCACCTTGAGCTGCAGCTTGACCTTGCGGATAAGTTCGCTCGAAAAGCCGGTCGGGACCCACTCGAGCCCCTCGTCGGCGGTCGCCGTGTCCATTGCCTTGCGGAGCGCGGATGCCTCGCTCGCGAACTCGCGCCACATCTTCAGGCTTCGCGGATCGCGCCTGAGGAACTTGGACGCGAGGTAAATGTCGTCGGCGCGGTCCTGCAATTCGGCCGGCAGCTTGGGCCGCGCGAACGGGGCGGCGTCGATGCTGTATTCGCCTTTTCGCAGCGTGCGCTCCTTGAAGGAGCCCCTGTGCTGCTTGAGCGCGTCCCGTATCATCCCGGCGATGAGTTCCCTCTGCGCGCCCGAGTCGACCTTTTCCTTGATGGCGTGCACGAGAGAGAGCAGCTCGCCGTCGGGTCTTGTCATCACGTCTCTCATTTCTTTCCTCCCTGTTGGGTTGCGGTCTGTCGTTGGCCCGATATTGTTAAAAACTCTTGGTGCGGCGGGGTCGCATGACCGGGGCGCCGCATATTCACCGGCCGGATGAGCATGGCCGATAAGCGCACGGGTTCCGGAGCTACCACGGGGCCGGCTCCGGCCCGCTCGCGCTCAGCTTGTCCATCACCCCCCTTAGAATCACGTGTGCTTCTTTCAGTTCATATTCCGTGAGCGCACACTCGGCGGCGGGGCCGCGCGCAACGAGGTCGTCCCCGGCTTCGAGCGCCTTGCTCACGGAGAATAGCGCCCTGCGGTTGGCGGGTATGCTGACTATCGCCACCTCGTAGAGCCTCAGCCTGAGGATATGGTTCACGCCGTCGATCAGCTTCTCTTCGAGGACCTCGTATCCGATGCTGAACGCGCGGAGTATGTCCTCTTCGATGAGCTTCCACACCCTGTCGGCGGTCTCGGAAATCTCGGCCCGGATAAAAAGGCCGACCTCGTCGATGCGGACATCGATCACCTTGCCGATCGGGTCGCTCCAGTCGTGCATGTATGTGAGCACGGGGTTCGTCATGAAGTCTTTGAGGCTGTCCGCGAATGCGCCGGGCTGCACGACGTCGCCGGTCCGGTCGAGATCGCGCGTAGACGCGTAGCCCTCTATCCGGCGGCGGCCCCGGTCGGTCTCGACCAGTTTCATGTGAAAGCGGAAGGTGCGCTTGGGCCCCGCTTCGGCGAGCGCGCCCTTGATTCGCGCAGCCTGCTCCGGCGTCAAAACCGTGTTGCGGGGAATTTCATCGGTTGGATTGCTCAAAATAGGATGGTTTCTCTCGTCGGCTCGTTTCTCTTGAGTTTGATTTTGCATTGGCAATTGATCCTCCTGTCGGGAGACCTGATCTGAAATCGTCGATTGTCGGGAACAGGAATAACACGTCCCCGAAAAACCGCGCAACGAACTGTTTGTCAATCGGAGAGGCGAAAGGGGTAAAGAATTGAGAACGGAGAACTTATTTGCGTGAAAGCGAAA
>CBFDAY010000405.1:0-2668 GCA_965602895.1 uncultured bacterium | reverse complement strand
AAAGGAGGAGGGAGAGGGGTTTCCCCCTCTCCCCGGCTATGTTTCGCGATTGGTCTGCGGCTCACTCACCTGTAAGCGTTAACCAACCGCTCTTATAGCGTTCAAGAACGGTTGCCTGTTCGATCATCGATTGTCCGGCCGACGTCTTCGGTTTGACTTTGTACGGCAGCTTGTCCGAATATTCGCCGAGCAGCGCATCCGCCGCCATCGCCGCATCGTCGATCGGGACAGGATCGGAGCCGTGAGCGACGTTCAGTTTCGCCGCAATGAGCTGGCTGGTTAAAATGATGCTTGCATCACCGCGCGCCGGCATTCCAAGGAGATTCGCCAGTTCTTCGGCGTCGTATATCTTGCCCCCAACTCCAAGCTGCTCGACAGGCCATTCGCCCGGATGGTTCTTCCAATAACCCTTGCCTTTCGGGCACAGAGGCACAACAGCCGTGACCATGCATGTGTCAGGCTCGCTGTCAAACTCTCCGTCGTTAACGATAAGCTGGATTACATAATCTCCTTCGATGTCCGCATAAAAGGTCGGATTTGCGGCATATGGATCTGAGAGCAATGCCGAACTGCCCGACGGCTTGCTCAGCATGCTCCACCAGAAAGACAGGACGTCGCCGTCGAGATCCGAGCTTTCAAGGCCGTCGAGCCATGCCGTCGATCCGATCAGTATCTCTTGGTTCGGTCCCGCTTCGGCCGTCGGCGGGAGATTGAACGTGCCGATTATGACGCCGTCGGGACCGCTCAAGCACACGCCGTCGTCGACAACGAGTTCAGCCACATACACGCCCGACAGGTCGATTGTCAGCGTCGGCGCGGCGTCCAACGGATCCGACAGTTCCGCCCCGCTGCCTTCGGGTTTGGCTATGAGCGACCATAGGTAGGTCAGTGGATCGCCATCCTCATCCACGCCGCTGCCGTCGAGGGTTATCGTGTCCCCAACGTACGCAACCATGTCCGGGCCCGCCGAGGCCATCGGACATGTATTGAATGTGCTGATGGTCAAGATGTCGGGGTCGCTCTCGCATATCCCGTCGTGCACGACGAGCGCAACAAAATACTCACCCGGCAGGTCCACGGTGAAATACGGCGCCACCGCAGTCGGGTCGGAAAGCGCCGCCGTGCTGCCCTCGGGCTTGCCGACAAACGACCATAAATAGGTCAGCGGGTTGGAAGTCAGGCTTATGCTGGCGCTTCCGTCAAGCTGCACAATACACCCGACATCGACGACCGGGGCCGGGCCGGCGTCTGCTATCGGACATACATCGATGTATTGCTTACATGCGGCAAAACTTATCGCCAGCGAGAAGAGTAAGGCCAAAGAGATCGCTCTCATCATCCCATACCTCCGCTTATGCCTGCCACATTTTTTAACCCACGGCATGAAGAGCATAAATCGTGCCGCGAATATCCGGACGATTTTCCAAACCGCATATTGCCCCCGAAATGCTGAAAAAATCGGGGCGGCGGCGCGAATCGGTCCGCGGGCAAAAGCGTCTCACAAATACAATTTCGTAATCGAATATTACAAAATTGAAAGGGGAAAGCAGCATATGTTTCATTCCGCTTGCAACATGAAACACATCGGGTCTTTGTTGAATGAAAGGATCGGCATGACGGGATTTTCCTGCGAGGGGAACAGGCTCAGGTCTGGCGGGTGGCAAGCCCGTGGTTGTCGATATATTGGAGGGCTATTTGGATGCGCTGGAGCGATTTTTCTTTTCCGACAAGCTCGATGGTCTCGAAAAAGCCGGGGCTGACGGTCTTGCCAGTCAACTGGTCCAGGAAGTATAATGAGAACTGCTTTGGCGGGCCTGGTCAGGTTTGTTGATAAAACCGTAAAATCACATGCCGCCGCGTAGTATCGAATAACCCAAAAAAATCTTGATTCTTCCAACCTTCCGAATTTGGGGAGGGCGAGCGGGAAAGGGCACATAAATGACCGACGAAAAAAGCGGAGCCGGGTCTGATTTTATCCGGGCCATCATCAACAAGGACAACGAGACCGGCAAGTACGGCGGCAAGGTGGTAACGCGCTTTCCGCCCGAGCCTAACGGTTACCTGCATATCGGCCACGCCAAGAGCATTTGCCTGAATTTCGGGATCGCCATGGAGTACGGCGGCCAGTACAACCTCCGCTTCGACGACACGAATCCCTTGAAGGAGGAGGAGGAGTACTTCGAGGCGATCAAGGAGGACGTTCGCTGGCTCGGCTTTGACTGGGGCGAGCACCTCTACCATGCCTCGGACTACTTCGACCAGCTCCACCTGTGGGCAGTCAAGCTGATCGAGGACGGTAAAGCATATGTGGACGATTTAAGCGCCGACGAGATCCGCGAGTATCGCGGTACTCTGACCGTTCCCGGCAAGGACAGTCCGTACCGGAACCGGTCGATCGAGGAGAATCTCGATCTGTTTGAACGGATGAGACAGGGCGAGTTCGACGAAGGCTCCAGAGTGCTCCGCGCCAGGATCGATATGTCGTCGGGTAATATCAACATGCGCGATCCCGTGATGTACCGGATCCTCAAGGCGCCGCACCATCGCACCGGCGACACGTGGGTGATCTACCCCTCGTACGACTGGGCCCACGGCCAGTCCGACTCTATCGAGGGCATTACCCACTCGATCTGCACGCTCGAGTTCGAGGATCACCGCCCGCTCTATG
>CBFDAY010000404.1:0-2669 GCA_965602895.1 uncultured bacterium | reverse complement strand
CGAAACCAGCGCTCCAGGATCGCGTCTCTTTTTTGTTTCAATATTTCCGGCAATTTCATTTAGAAGCGCTCTCGCTCCCTTGGATGCATCATGGATTATGCTCCACTGATGCGCCCCGCTCCGAAAAAGAAGATGCTTTCCCCCTCGGAGCAACAGGCACGCCCCCCACCTGGCGATCAGCAGCCGAAGCCCCCGGCTCAAGCCAATGCCGGCCTGATACATACGCGCAGCATTGTGGACCCATCGCTCCAGACTGCCCATTTGTTCGGCGCAGATGAAATACGCTAATCCTCGGCGCACCGGCCGAACACGACCGGGAACACCTTGTCCGCCACAGGACGCCCGGGGTCGGCGGCCTTGCGGAAACCCGCGATCTCTTTTTTCCCAGCGGCCCGTGCCGCGACATACCATCGATGCGGCAAAGGCCCGACGCATGGGGCAGGCGGCGGAGATATCCGGGGTGAAGAACATCTCACCGGCTCTATCAAGATTCCAAACAACCAGCGCCGCGATGACACCCGGCGGCGCAGTCGCGCCTGCCCCGGCAGACGGTCCGCCTTACACGCAGCCGGTCGGCTTCGGGAGACCTGCGATTTTGCACGCGCCCTTTGCCGGTCCCGACGGGAACAGCTCGTAGATCTTTTTCAGCTTGCAGTCCGTCTCCTTGCAAAGCTTGCGGATCATCGGGGCGACGCCGAATTCCAGATAGTATTCCCGAATAAAGTGAACCACCCTCCAGTGTTCCTCGGTCATCTCTTCGATCTGTTCTGTGGGCGCAAACGCGGCCGCGACATCGTCGTCCCACAGCTCCGGATTCTGGAGGAATCCGTCCTCGTCGACCTCAAAGGTTTTTCCTGCTAACTCGACTGTTGCCATTCTTCTCTTTCCTTTCTACATCGTAAGAACTCTGACTGACCTGATGAGCAAAAGTCTCATCGAAATTCAATCTATGTGTTCGAAGCCGCCCTGACGCGCTCGGCATCCTTGGGCCCCTTCGCCACGCATGAACCGGCGCCTCGGTTCGGCCGCCCGATAGCGGTGTCGGCCATAGGCGCCGTGAGTACTCCGTAAAGCTCCGGCCTTCGATACGCCAGAAAAAATCCCATCCGCGTGTCCCGTGTCTTCTCCAGCAGATCGGCCTTTAGTTCGGCCACGAGCATATTCTCCTCGGGGCCCGACGTCTCGGCGATGACCTGCCCCCTCGGATCGAAAATCAAGATCACGCCGGAAAACCGAATCCCGGCGTCACCGTCTCCGACCTGGTTGCAGGCCACGAGGAACACGCTGTTGTCATACGCCCTCGCCGCCAGATAGCGCAGCCACCTGTCGCGTTTCTCACCGGCCGATTCGCGAGCCGGCGAGGCGTGCGGCACGAACAGTACCTCCGCCCCCTTCAGGGCCAGCATGGCGCTGAGTTCGGGAAAATGGGCGTCATAGCAGAGCTGAACGCCGAAGGCGGTTTCCCCCGCATTGAAAACGGGAATCTCGCTTCCGGCCCGGAACAGATCCTGCTCTCCCTCCGAGAGGTGAAGCTTGCGGTACGCATCCAGACCTCCGCCGGGAGAGGCGACGATCTGGGTGATGGCAATCCGTTCGTCCTCAGTTCGCTCGGCAAGTCCCGCTACTATTATTATGTCATGCTCGTCGGCCATCCGCTGCACCCTGAAGGCGGCCGGGCCGGGTACCGGTTCGGCAAACTTGCGGATGTCCTCTCTCAATGCGTAACCGGAGATGTTCATCTCGGGAAAACACACGACCTCCGCTCCCTGACGCGCCGCCGTGCGGACAAAATTCTCCATCTTGTCGAGATTCGACTCTATCCGGCCAAAGCCCGACCGCATCGCGACTGCCGCCACCGTGAGGTCTTTCATTTCCCCAAAATTCCGATTCGGGCCGCGAATCATCCAATCCGCAACCCGGTTCTCTCCCTTGATTCCTCGCCAACGCCGCCCCGGGAGCGCGAGGCCGCTTCCACAAGCGCCCCCGCCCAGGTCTCCTCGCCCAGCGCATGGACGTGGCAGAACGAGGCAAGCACATTCTTATAAACCAATCCGTCCCGGCCGCAGTCCAGACCGCTGCCCCTGCGCACCTTGAACACCGTCTTCACTTTATCGGGTTCGTACTCAAGCACGCTCGCATAGTGAAACTCGTGCCCGCGCAGAACCGCCCCGGGAGCATAGAACGGGTTCGACCCGTCGACCTCGACGATCATGTATCCGTGTCCCTGCGGCTTTTCCTTTATCGAAAAACTCACCGGGAACACGCCCGCCATCGGATAGGTCTTCCCGTGAAACTCGACCGATTCCCCGAGGAAAATCAGCCCGCCGCACTCGGCGTACACGGCAAGTCCGCGCTCGACTTCGCGACGCAGAGAAGCGCGGAACTCCTCGTTCTCCGCCAGCTCGCGTGCGTGCGTTTCGGGAAAACCGCCGCCGATATAGAGCGCATCGAGCGGCGGCAGCCCATTGTCCCGGAGGGCGCTGATATCGATCAGCCGGGCGCCCAGCTTCTCGAGCGCCTCAAGGTTGTCCGGATAGTAAAAGGTAAAAGCCGAATCCCGCAGCACGCCTATTCGCGGCGCGCCGGCGGACGCGGCCACCACCCGACGCCCCTCGCTCGGCGCCGAGGGAAGGGCGGGCGCGGATGCGGCAAGCCGCCAAACCGCGTCG
>CBFDAY010000403.1:0-2673 GCA_965602895.1 uncultured bacterium | reverse complement strand
CTTGGCACTACGGTAACCATTACCTTGCCCGTTGAGGAAAAATGAGCGTAAAGCCCAAAATACTGGTTGTAGACGATGAGGATTCGCAGCGGCGGATAATCGTGGATGTGCTCGCAAAGGCCGAATTTGATGTCATGCAGGCCTCGGGCGCAAGCGAGGCCGTCAGGCGAATGGAGGAAGAGCATCTCGATCTCATTATCACAGACCTGAGGATGGAAGACGGCGGCGGCATGGACGTGCTGGCCGAAGCCAAGCGCCTCGCCCCTGACACCGAAGTCGTTGTCATGACCGCTTACGGATCGATCGAAAGCGCCGTGGAGGCCATGCGCCAGGGAGCCTACGACTATCTGACAAAACCGTTTGACAGAGACGTGCTGCTGGTCACCGTCCAGAAAGCCCTCGAACACAAGCGCCTGCGTGAAGAAAACCTCGAACTGCGCGAGTTGGTGAAATCCCGCTACTCGCTTGTCGGCATCATCGGCACAAGCGAGGAGATGCAGGAGGTCTTCAAGCTCGTCGAAAAATCCATTCCCGTTGCAAGCACGGTTCTGATACAAGGCGAAAGCGGAACGGGGAAAGAACTTGTGGCACGCAGCATCCACTTCGACGGTCCCCGAAAGAAAAACCCGTTTGTAGCCGTCAACTGCGCGGCCGTGCCCGAAAACCTCATCGAAAGCGAGCTGTTCGGCCACGAGAAAGGAGCGTTCACCGGCGCCGTTCAAAAAAAACAGGGAAAGTTCGAGCTGGCCGACGGCGGTACGATCTTTCTCGACGAGATCGGCGATATGTCGCTCGAACTGCAGGCCAAGCTGCTCCGCGTGCTGCAGGAAATGCAAATCGAGCGCGTCGGCGGAACGGGCCTGATCCCGGTCGACGTTCGCGTGCTCGCCGCAACGAACAAGAATTTGGAGGAGGAGGTGGCGAGCGGAAATTTCCGCGACGACCTGTTCTTCAGGCTCAACGTAATTGTCATAGATATACCGCCGCTGCGTGCGCGAAAAAAAGACATACCGCCGCTTATCGATTATTTTCAGAAGAAGCTGTCACAGAAATTTCAGCGGGCATATCCCGCGCTCGACTCCGCCGTCGTCGACCAGTTCATGGCGTACCATTGGCCGGGCAACATTCGCGAGCTGGAAAACACGCTCGAACGCCTTCTCGTGTTAGCCGACAAGGAAAGGATTGAACTCTCCGATCTCCCCGAAAACCTGCTTGCCCCCCGGATAGCCATCGAGGAGCTTGAAGAACTGCGACTTCCCAAGGAAGGAATATCGATGGAAGATGTCGAAAAAAAACTCATTTTAGAGGCTCTCGCTCGGACAAACGGCCATATTTTGAGGGCGTCGAAACTGCTTGGGATGACCTATAAAACGCTCCAGTATCGCATCAAAAAATATGACATAAATGTGTGAATTCTCGCCGTGAGCGCGTGTTTACATTTTCCTCCCAATCTGCTAAACTAAAGTTTTAATCTCAAAAATCCGGTTAAACAGCGCGGAGCCTGAAAAATGTCTTTTGACGACAAAAAAATTGCCAGCCTCGAGGAACACGCCAAGCAAATCAGGCGCGGAGTCATAAAAATGCTTGCCGAAGCCGGCTCGGGCCATCCCGGCGGCAGCCTGTCGTGCGCCGATATCGTTTCCGCACTCTATTTTCACGTGATGCGACACAACCCCACCAGGCACGACTGGCCCGACCGCGACCGCTTTCTGATGTCGAAAGGGCATTGCGCGCCCACATGGTATGCCGCCCTGGCGCGCGCCGGGTATTTCCCTGCCGAGTGGCTCGACACGTTGCGAAAAATCGACAGCCCACTCCAGGGACACCCCGATATGCTGAAAACACCCGGGGTCGAAATGTCCAGCGGTTCTCTCGGGCAAGGGCTCTCAATCGCCAATGGGATGGCGCTCGCCGCAAAGCTCGACGGACGCGACTTTCGCGTGTACGTTTTGCTCGGCGACGGGGAGATACAGGAAGGACAGATATGGGAGGCCGCTATGACTGCGGCGCACCACAATCTTGACAACCTCTGCGCCGTCATAGACAACAACGGGCTGCAGATCGACGGCCGTATCGACGAGATCAAATCGCTCGGCTCGATACCCGCAAAGTGGGAAAGCTTCGGCTGGAACGTTATCGAAATCGACGGGCACAACATGAGGCAGATACTCGAGGCATACGATGGCGCCCGCGACGTCAAAGGCCGGCCCACGATGATCGTGGCGCACACCGTCAAGGGCAAAGGCGTTTCGTTCATGGAAAACAAGGTCGACTTCCACGGCGTCGCACCGACCGCGGAGGAGAGAAAAGCGGCGCTGTCGGAGATAAAATAGGTGGTGTGGAGAAAGAGAAAAAATGCTGAAGCCTGGTGACAACATCGCAACGCGCGAGGCCTACGGCAGGGCGCTGGTCAAGTTCGGCGAGCAGAACGGCGATATCGTTGTGCTTGATGCGGACCTTGCTAAATCCACGAAGACGATAAAGTTCAAAGAGCGCTTCCCCGAGAGATTCTTCGACATGGGTATTGCCGAGGCCGACATGATGGGAACCGCGGCAGGACTCGCTGCGGCGGGCAAGATCGTATTTGCCAGCACGTTTGCAATCTTCGCCACGGGAAGGGCGTGGGAGCAGATACGTAACTCGATTTGCTATCCGAACCTGAACGTCAAGATC
>CBFDAY010000402.1:0-2679 GCA_965602895.1 uncultured bacterium | reverse complement strand
CCCGTGCTCATATGTTTCGAAAACAGTTTTCCCCATCTCGTACGCCGGTCCGCGAGATTGGGCGCCGATTTTCTGGTACAGTTGACGAACGACGGATGGTTTGGACGGAGTTCACAGCCGGAACAGGACCTGGCCATATCCGTCTTTCGGGCGGTGGAAAACGGCGTCACACTGATCAGGGGGACAAATACGGGGATATCCTGTTTCGTCGACCCCTGGGGCCGCATCAGCGGCGTCGTGCGAACCCCTTGGGACGAAACCGTGTTTGCGCGCGGGGTCTCAGTGGAAACCATATCCACCGCGGCGCACGATACTTTCTATAAGACCTACGGCGACGTCTGGGTCCTGGCATGCGCGGGCATGCTCGCCGCGACGCTCGGGCCAGGCCTATACAGGCGAAAAAATGTCTCGGGCAAGGCCCAATCGCCGATTGAGGAGAAAAAATAATCCCGATAGTCGGCCCGGATGCGCGGATGCATTCCCGGAGGAGGCAAACGGAGCGGGCTATTTCGTCGATGGAAACATTACGATTATGGACAAAACAATTGAATCGCAAATAATAGACAAGATCGTGGCCGCAATCGAAAAGGCGATCGAGGACAAGAAACTGGATTTGGATTCCGTGCCGGAAATCCACATCGAGGCTCCAAAGGACCCTGCGCATGGGGACTACGCGACCAATTTCGCGCTTAAGCTGGCGAAACAGCTCAAGATGGCTCCGATGAAGATTGCAGAGACGGTCGTCGAGTATTTGGATCCGTCCGATCCATTTTTCGAGAAGGTCGCCGCGGTCCCGCCCGGCTTCATCAACTTCCATCTCAAATACAGGGCCGTCGTGGCCGTAATAAAGCAGGTGCTCCTTGAAGGCGACCGTTATGGCGGCTTAAATCGTGGCGAGGGCAAAAAGATAAACGTCGAATTCGTGAGCAGCAATCCCACCGGCCCTCTGACCATCGGACACGGAAGACAGGCTACAATTGGCGATGTGCTTTCCAATGTCCTGCGCTTCTGTGGCTACGACGTCACCCGCGAGTACTACTACAACGATGCCGGCGGGCAAATGGATATGCTTGTCCGCTCCGTGCATGCGCGCTATCAGCAATTGTTCAACCCGGAGTACCCGTTTCCGGATCCCGGTTACAAGGGGGATTACATAAGGGAAGCGGCCGAGAGGGTTCGCGAGCGCGAAGGCGACAAGTATGCGGGCAGGGACGATGAGGAGACGATGGAGTTTTTCAGGCCGCTTGCCGTTCTGCGAATGATCACAATGATCGATCGCAGCCTGAGGGATTACGGCGTGCGGTTCGACGTATGGTCGCGGGAATCCGCCCTGTACGCCGAGGGCAAAGTCGATCGCGCGATCGAGCTTCTCCGGAAGCGGGGCCACATCTACGAAAAAGAGGGCGCGGTCTGGTTCCGAAGCTCGGAATTCGGCGACGAAAAAGATCGTGTCGTCATCAGGAGCAACGGCGAGAAAACCTATTTCGCCGGCGACATCGCCTATCATATGGACAAGCACGAGCGCGGCTTCGAGCGCGCCATCAATATTTGGGGGGCGGATCATCACGGCTATGTCCCGCGCATGAAAGCCGTTGTAAAAGCGCTCGGGTACGGCGGCGATTTCCTCGAGTGCGTCGTGCACCAGATGGTCAGCTTCGTGCGAGATGGGCGCGAAGTGAAGATGTCGACGCGGGCGGGCCAGTTCGTAACCCTCGACGAACTGGTTGCCGAAGTCGGGCTGGCCGTGACGAGGTTCTTCTTCGTAATGCGTAGCTGCGACAGCCATCTTGTTTTTGATCTGGACCTTGCGAAAAGTCAATCCAACGAGAACCCGGTCTACTACATCCAATACGCTCATGCGCGCATCAGCAGCATCATGAAACATGCGATTGAGAACGAAATCGATCTTTCCAGCCTTTCCGAGGCTGACTTATCCATGCTCACCGAGCCCGAGGAAATTGAGCTGACAAAGCAGATTTCCCGGTTCCCTTCCATTGTCGAGGCCACAGCCGAAAAGCGCGAAGTTCACAGAATTCCCATGTTCATACTCGATATGGTGGGCCTTTTCCACTCTTACTACAACATGCAGCGCGTGGTTTGCGAAGACGAACACTTGACTCGAGCAAGGCTGGCGTTGGTGGAGACGATAAGGCAAGTGGTCAAAAATGCGCTGGGGCTCCTCGGTATAGAGGCGCCGGAGCGGATGTAGGGAAAGATGCTCATGGCCGGGGGCTGCAGCATGCCGGCACTCGTCCTGATGCGTGGTTATATATTAAATTTATCAGATATTGCAGCACGAAAAAAGACTTGACAAGAAAACAGGGCTTGTGATATAAAAATACCACTCGTCGTAATGAGCATATCTTGACACGGAGGGGATTCGGTGTTAAAATATACTCGCCTATCAGAGTATTACCTGTCCCAAATCGAACCTCATAATCTGTCATGCCAAAAAGCAAAGGGGGGATAATCAGAAAAAATATGTGGAATGCTGTCTTTGAATATGCGCTCATGACGCTGTGCTATGCTAAGTGAGTTTTATGAGTGCAGGAGAGATTGGGCGATCTCCCAAGGTGAAAGGAGTAAAACGTATGAGTAAATTGGTTCGTGGTCGCAAGGGGTTCACCCTTGTCGAGCTGCTGGTGGTCATAGCTATTATCGGTATTCTAGCTGCGATCT
>CBFDAY010000401.1:0-2698 GCA_965602895.1 uncultured bacterium | reverse complement strand
GGCAACCAAGCGACCGGGCCATCGGCCTCGAATCCGCTGACGTTCGACATCCTGGCGAGTGTGAACGCGTGGCTCACTCCCGTGAACACGGGGCTATATCGCGGGGCCAGCCTGGAGGTCGACGCCAATGTCTATAACTTCGGCCCGTACGATAGAACGTATAACGTGAAAATCATCGTCACGCTCCCCGACGCTCGCGAGCTGTTGATGAACGATGTAAACCTGCTGTTCGGTGCGGGCGAACATAAGAGCCAGCGGCTTACACATTTGATTCCGCCGAAGGCTCCCCTGGGAACTTACACGTACTCGATCATCGTCTCGGGTCCCGCGGGCAAGGAGTACGTGCGCTTCGCGTTCGCGTTCATAATTTATTTTTAAAGTGCCGGTAGTAAAGCGGCCATGCGGTCGCAGGAAGAATCGCCGCCTTTTCCAATCGGGTGAAGGCGGCGAATCCCTTTTTAGGACCCGTACGCACGCATAGGGTTGCCCGCGCCGGAAAGGCGTCTCACAACGACATTCCGCCATCTTCCTTTCCCGGACCCCGCCACCGGAGCATCTTACGGAAAAAGTCGATCTCCTCGCGCGTAAAGGCCCGGAAAATAAACAGGGAGGGGAAATATACGGCTGGACCAAGCAGGATAAGGAAGAAGAGATTAAGCGAACTCAGCATATACAGGACGGCGCCCATCACCCCTGCGCTGAGGAAAATGCTGAAGGAACCCTGGAGTAGATTAGACGCAGGGAACACCTCGCGAAGCAGCCTCCACAGGAAAAGCGCGAACAAAACCTCGGCAATCAGAGTGGCCGCGCATGGCCCGTAGTAGCCGATATACGGGATCGAGACGAGGTCGAGGAGGATATTCAGCCCTATGCACACGCCGAGCGACTTCAGAAGATAGACCTGCCGTTTGACCGCGATCACAACGAACGATGCTAGAGCGCACGGAAACATGAACAGCAGCACGCAGCTCAAAATGCGCAGTACGATAATGGAGGGCTCGAACTCCGCCCCGAAGATAAGATAGACGACCTTGTCGGCCACAACCATCAGCCCCACGCACAGCGGCGCCGCAAGAATGAGCATGAGCTTTATCGATTTCTGCGTGACCCTCTGGAAGCTTTCCTTCTCGGCCGGGTCGCCGGCCAACTGCGAGATCAGGGGAAAGAGAGGACGCGAGATGAGGAACGGCACGTTTATGATTCGCAGGATCAGGTTGTACGCGCCGCTGTAGATGGCTACCTCTCCGCTTGTCCTCAGCCACGACAGGATAAGCGTGTCGATCTTGTTGCCAGTCAGCCGCAGGGCCCTGCTGCCGCCGACGGGAAGCGACTCTTTGAAAATGTACCGCGACAATTCTCCATCCGCCTCTCCCGCAGCCGGGCAAAACCTCAGCCGCCGAACAACGGAGGACAGCACTCCTGCCGTGCACGCGGCCGCCGCAAACGCCACCACCACTCCTGCCAGCCCCAAGTCGAGTCGAGTCGCTGCGAAAAGAAAGACCAGTACCATCGTGCAGTAGGAAACCGTGACGAGCGCCTCATATTGGATGCGCTCAAAGGCGAAGAAAATGGCGCTGTTGGTGGTCATGGCGAGACGGCCCAGAATCCAGAAGATGCCGATACAACCGGCGGCGCGCACGTGCGGGTCTTTTGAGCTTACGAAAACGATCCCGATAACGATGAGAATGGAGATGACGGAAAGCAAACGCCGCACCTTGATGGTCGCCTTGAGCAGCTCCGGCGCGCGCTCCTTATCTCGCGACGCCTCCCGGATGAGCACGTTGTTGAGCCCGATCTCGGGAATGATGATGGATATCGTCACGATCGCCCATACCAGCGCATATTCGCCGAATCCGTCGCGCCCGAGATAGCGGGCGATCATCGCAATCCATAAAAGAGAGGCGAAGGTCTCATAGATCTTGCCGAGACCGTTAAAAAATATGTTGCCGCCGACTCGCGCTATTCTGCTCATTAGATAGTGAAAGGGGTTATCCGAAAAGGGATTGAAGCCGAAGAAGACAGGCCGAAGAAACGTTACTCGAGATAGCCCAGCCCCCTCAGCCGCTCTTCAATGAGTTCTTTTTCATGGGCCGAGTAAACGTCCTTGCCGGACATCCCGCCGTCAACCTCGTCTTCCTTGGATTTCCTGATCGGGTTCCGTCGGACGTAATCCTCGTCCAATCCTTCCGTGAGAACCTTGCCGTCGATCGTCTCGGGGATATCCATTCCCAACAGGTAGAGCACAGTGGGAGCGATATCGATTATCTCTGCGTCGGACAGGCAATAGCCCTTCTTGAAATGGGGCCCGAGGGCCAGAAAGGCGCCGTTTATCTTGTGGGAGCCCGACATGGGAGCGTCGCAGAAGAACGCCTCATTGCCCGCGGACGACTCTTTCATAAATGAGTCGCCACGGCAGTGATACTCGGGGTACCCTTCGACAAGCAGGTCGGGCGCGTTATCGAGGAACGGGCCTGAATAGAGTTCCTCCTTGCGATGCACCTGTTTCACGATCTTTTTTCCCGTTTCCGGGTCTTTTACTTCCATGAGCTTCGCGATGATATCGCCGCGTACCCGCTCGTATTCCTCTCCCGGTTCCACAATGCCGTGCGGCTCGCGCCCCTTGAGATTGACGAAGATGTTTCCGCATACGCCTTCGGAGTACGCCGTTGTCTCCTGCCAGTCCACGTCGAAATAGAGC
>CBFDAY010000400.1:0-2706 GCA_965602895.1 uncultured bacterium | reverse complement strand
GAATCTTCCGTCATAAGGGTTGGGCGGGGTATAGGGCAGGTGCGGATCGAAGTAGTGCACCATGAGGAAAAACTGGTCGTCCTTCGCTTTCTCAAGCCATTCGAAAACGCTCTCATTGACCTCGGCCGAAGTCCTTTCAAAATCGTCCGCCCAATGCCCGATCCAGCCGTATTCGCGCCTCTGGGCCGAGTTCGAGAAATCGTCGTCGTACACGTCGAATCCCTGATCCACTTTGAATCTGGAATCGAGGGGGAAGCCGCCGATGAATGCCGCCGTCTTGTAGCCTTGTCGCTTGAGGATCTCCGCCAGCGTGACGCTCTCCTCACCAAGGAAAAACATGCCGTTGTATCTTACGTTGTTGAACACGGGATAGGTGGACGTGAGCATTGCGGAGACAGACGGCAGCGTGATTGGAGCGCACGTGACCGCCCGCTCGAAAAGCGTCCCTTTCGAGGCGAGGGCGTCAATGTTCGGACTCGTAGGCGGAGTGTATCCGTAGCAGCCCAGGTGGTCGGCCCTTATGGTGTCGATGATAATGAGGACAACATTGTTCCCGTGCCGGGATGCCTGCGGCGAACACAAAACCGAGAAAGCCACGGCGATCGTCGAGACGACGATGCCCGCGCCTCTCAATGCCCACAGAAATTTTGTCGGAGGCCGTCTTGAGCGTCTCCCGGGATAAAAACCGAAGAGGGATTCCATTCACTCATACTATCGCAAAGAAACACTGCGGTCAAGGCCGATCCCCCCGCTTCGCCTTGTTCTGGCGGCCCACATATTTAATAACATTCACTGTAACACAATAACGTGAATTGCTTGACTGGCCTGATTCGGTATGCTATAATCAAGCAACTAACGGCTTGCGTGTACCTCCGCAATGCGATGGCGCATGCAAATCTCCATTTCCCCAAGGACGGCGGCAAAACGAAAAGCTGCGTCCCTTCAGACGCGGCGGCCCAATCGAGGTTGAAATGCAAAAGAGATGGAATGTGTTGGTTGTCCCGAACGCGCCGGGAAGCAATATATTCAGCTACGATCTTTCGTCGCGTTCTTTGTGGATTGCGGCCGTCGCGGCCGTGTCTTTCATTATCCTCACCACCACCATCGTGCTGTATTCGGCCCATCGCTGGAAGAGCGAAAAACTGGCGCAAGTATCCCGGCTGGAATCCACGCTCCAGGCGCGCGAAGGTGAATTCTCCCGGCTCAAACAGGAATTCTCCATACTCGAGGAACTGGAAGACAAGCTGCGCACCATCGCGGGCCTGAAGCCGCGCAATCACTCTGATGTCGATGCCCAGGCCGGCGGCCAGGGAGGACCCGGCCAGGAGGGCGACGGCGGAGACATGGCGCCGAGTGCCATAATGGACGGATCTCGCCGACCCGCCACACACAGCACTCCGCGAGAGCTGCTTGGCGATTCGACCGAACTCAAAGACAGTCTGGAGGAAGTTCTGGACGTCTTCGAGAACGAGCGCGACCGGCTTGCGTGCATCCCCTCCATCAATCCGGTCGCCTCGCAGGACGCGTGGATCTCCTCGGGTTTCGGTTACCGCACCGACCCGATCAGCGGCAAAAGACGCTTTCACGAAGGCTGCGACCTCGTGGCCCCGCGCAAAACGCCCGTGATCGCTCCCGCCGGCGGAGTGGTCACATATGCGGGCTGGCGCGAAGGTTTGGGCAGGACGGTTCAGATAGAACATGGCTACGGCTATAAAACCATTTACGGCCATAACAGCAAGCTTGTGGTGAAGAAAGGCGACCGCGTCGAGCGCGGCGACGTGATAGCCCACGTCGGCAGCAGCGGACGCAGCACCGGCCCGCACCTCCATTACGAGGTTCATCGGAACGACAAGGTTGTTAATCCTTACAAGTACGTTGTACAATAGTCTCCGAGACAGCTTCTTCCCATGAGGACTGGGATTGCTCTCAGGCGGTGAAAACAGAAATGCAATCGTTTTTCGGCAAAAAGACGCACGAAACGGACAGTGGAAGCAGTAAGGAACCAATGTTTAACAACAAGGGGCCAGAAAAGATGGCAGAACCAGGGAAAGTCGATACCGTAATTGGTCCCGGCTCCACCGTCAAGGGCGAAATCCACTCGCGCGGCACGCTCCGCGTGGACGGCAACGTCGAGGGCAAGGTCAGCTCCGACTCCTCGGTCATCATCGGGGAGAAAGGCGTTGTCAAGGCCGAGGTCGTGGCGGGCCACGTAATCGTCGGTGGAACCGTTCACGGCAAGGTGACCGGGCGGGAGAAAGTGGAAATCCTTTCGACCGGCCGACTCTACGGTGACGTGAACACCAAAGCCGCCAAGTTCGTCGTCGCCGAGGGCGTCATCTTCGAGGGGCGCTGCACGATGGGCCAATCCGAAGGGGCGAAGCAGGCGCTTCCTAAAGCAAAGCCTCTCGGCGAGGTGAAGCAGGAGGTGGGCGCCGCAAGCAAGGGCTGAGTCGCACGGGCCCCTGCTGAAGCGCTTCGATGCCTCGAAAAGCACTGGCGCTGATGAGCGGCGGCGTCGACAGTTCGGTCGCCGCGGCCATCCTATCACGGCAAGGCTTCGAGGTCGTCGGCGTCACCATGAAGGTGTGGGACGACGCCGGCGCGGATGAAGAACCCGCAAAGCGTTGTTGCTCGCTCGCCGACGTGGAAGATGCGCGCCGCATATGCGCCCGCCTCAAAATCCCCCACTACGTCTCCAACGCAAAG
>CBFDAY010000399.1:0-2723 GCA_965602895.1 uncultured bacterium | reverse complement strand
ATTGTTCTGTCCGAGTACACCAAGAGGGAAGTGTGTAGAATATATAATCGCTCGGCAAGGATTTGCCGGACCGGTGTCGATTTTGAGCCTTTCAGCAGAGGAAACGACCGGGCCGCCCGGGAACAAATCCCCCAAGCGGCCCTCGGCCCTTTTTTCCCGATGCCGCAATCCGGCGGCGCGGCATCTCGGGCGGAAACACATTTAACTACCCTTATTCGGCTTGCCGGCTCCCTTACTGCGCCTGATGCGGCGACGCCAGAACAGGAGACCTCCCAACACGATCAAGGGAACCCCGACCAGCACGAGCTTTGTGGCGATGCCGCCGCCCGCCGGCGCGGACGTCTGCAATTTTCTCTCATCGCTTGCGACGACCTTCTGCGGAGATGACTCCTCTGCGCCCGCGACCTCGGAATCGCTCCGGAACTGCCCTTTCGGCATGTTCGCGGGAGCGGAAGCCACTTTGCCGTTTTTCGCTCCGGATACCACGGGAATCTCCCGAGCCGTTTCGACGTACTTGTCGGCCGTGGCGTTGGATCTTGCCCCGGTCAGCCCGAGCAGCGACCGGCCAATGGTTGACATGTCTCTTTCTTTGCGCTCGCCGCTCATCGGCGGAGCGACCGCGTGCATCTTCAGGCTCTCCCCCGTGGGAGCAGCAGAGTAGTTCATCATCCGCTGAGCGGTCATCTTCCGCGCGGCGCCGCCCACGGCCAGGTCGGACACTCCCTGCGGCAGCGGCAAAGGCTGCTTGACGGTCGCCTGGTCGCCGCCCTGGTTCCTGACAAGCGAGTCAATGGCGACGAACGAGGTGTATGCGGTCAGAAGGTTGTAGGTCAGCCCGAGGCTGGTCACCTCTTTGACACGCTCGGAGTCGGGACGCAGGTTGTTGTAATCCGACAGCGTCCTGATTTTGTGCCGCGCCCACAGGTAACGCAGCGCCGTGTTGGATTCTTCCTCCATCCCCGGCTCGATATCCAGTTTAACCTTGTATTCTCCTTCGCCGGTATGACCGGTGATACGGATCGTGCCGGATGCCTTGCCCTTGTATTTGCCGAACACGATGACGGGCCTGTTCGCCAGCACGTCCGGAACCGACACAGGCTCGACGTCATATGCGCGAAATCCGCTGAAGCCCATCTTTATTTGGGTCAACACTGGCTCTTTGATATACTCCCTGAACTTATCCGCTTTTCCGGCGGCCTCGTCCGGGCCGGTCACGACCAGCGGCTCGCCCCTGCCACAACGCGCCATCCCCTCGATGAGGTGGCGGTTGACGCTGGAGCCGATGCCGAAGGTGAACACGTTTGATTTGTCGAGGTTCTCGCGTATCAGGTCGAACGCCTGAGGCTCGCAACTGACGTATCCGTCGGTCACGATCACGGTCGTGCGCGCCACGTTTTCCTCCTGACGGGGGAGCGCAAACGCGGTTTTGAGCGCGTTGATCAGCTCGGTGCCGCCGCCGCCCCTCTGCTGCTCGACAGTGTTCATTGCCATGTCGATGTTCGCGCGTGTGGCGGGCAGCGATTTTTCCGACATCACGGCCGCCCTGCCCGCAAAGAGGACGACATTGAACGTATCGGTCTCCCTGAGTTGCGTGATGAGGTCACGCATGAGCTTCTTCGCCGTGTTCAAAGGGAATCCGTTCATCGAGCCCGACACATCGAGCACGAAGATATACTCGCGCGGCGGAATGGCCGCTTGTTTCACGCGCGCGGGCGGCTCCATCATGACGAGGAAGAAATTCTCATCCTTACCCGAATAGAGGAGCACGCCGGACTGCACCCGGTTCCCTTCGAGGCTGTATCTCAGGACGAAATCCTTCGTGCCCGCGCCCTTGGTGTCTGCCAGAGAAACGGCAGCCGTCGAGCGGCCCTCATATTCGACATCGGTCTCATGCGAAGGGCATGAAATCTTTGCGATCGGGATGCCCGAATTGAGCGTAACGCCTATGTCGAACGTAAAAGGCTCGGGCTCGCCCTCGTGGAGGTAGGGGTTTTCCACCCATGTCTCCGTGTCCGAAGCGCCCTCGCTCGGCGTGTTCGAGTACCGCGGGCCGACGACTGTCGGGTACACGAACTCGTACGTGCCGTCCTCGGGCACGAGCAGCTCCGTATAGTCAAGCTCGACATTGATAACGTCACCCGGCATGATGTTGGCGACGTTCATCTGGAACACATTGGGCCGCTGCTGCTCCAAGAGGCTTGCGCTTTGGCCGGCGGCCTTGGCGGCCTCGTAGTCGGCGCGAGCCTTTTGTCGCTCCTCTATCTTGGCTTCGATGACGCGCTCGCCAATGGTCATCCGCATTCCGAAGACGGCGGCTCGCGTCGAGGCCGGGAACACATAGATAGCCTCGATCGGGCGCTTGCCGGTGTTTTTGTAAACCTGTGTGACGTGGACCCTTGCGATCACGCCCGCGATGTCGACGTCGGCTCGCGTGCTTTGCAAGGGCAGCCGGTCGACCTCAGGGTCATCGCTCTGCACGAAAAAGTACGGCGACAGCGTCTTGTCGTCGCCCGCCTCTCCTTGCTGCCCATACGCCGGAATCGAAACAAACAGTACAAGAAGCAATACCACAGCCAGGAATCTCGTTGGAGTCTTCATGTCAGGTTCCCCCTGTTTTGCCTGAAGCCGTTCGGTCGAATGCGGCCGCCCCAGCCGGGCGGTCTCTACTTGGAATTAACGAGTGAGAGAGGGAAAAGTTTCATGAATTCAGGGAAAAGATGGTT
>CBFDAY010000398.1:0-2728 GCA_965602895.1 uncultured bacterium | reverse complement strand
TTGCTCAAGCTTGAAGGCGTTTAGGCTCCCAAGCGAAAGCAATGCCAAAATCGACGATGCAGCGACAACACGTCGCCCGGAGAAAAAGGCGATGCCAATGAGTCATCGGAGAGCAACAATGGCCGATCATCCCACAATCGAACTTGAGATCAATGTAACCGGAATGGATTGCCCTTCCTGCGCGGAGAAGATCGAAAAGATCGTCTCTTCCATGGACGCCGTCGAGAGCGCAGCGGTCAATTTCACCGGCGGCAAGATGACGGTGCGCTTCGACGAGTCCCGCACCGGCGTCGCCGATATCGAGCGGCAGGTTCAAAAGCTCGGATACAGAACCGGCAGTCCTTCGGGCAGAGCGTCCGACAGGTTCTGTGTCGAAGGACTTGATTGCCCCGATGAATCGTCGATCATTGAAAAAAAACTGCGCGAGCTGGCCGGGGTGAAAAAAGTCGATTTCAACCTCATCGCCGGGGAAGTGACGGTGACGTATGACTCGGCAGAGGTAAGCCGCGGGCGACTGATGAAGGCGATATCCGAGACAGGCATGAAGGCGAGGCCGGCGGAGGGCGTCGTTGAGGCCGGCGTCCCTCATGGACGAACATTGATTGTGTTCACTGCGATATCGGGCGCGCTCATATTGGCGGGTTTCGTGCTTTCTTTGCTCGGCTATTCCGAGACGGTGGCCATAGCCTTCTATCTTGCGGGCATGATAGTCGGCGGACTGCACATTTTCAGGAAAGGCATCTTTGCCGTACGAAACCTGACGCTCGACATGAATTTCCTGATGACCGTCGCGGTTATCGGCGCAGCCGCCATCGGCGAATGGCTGGAAGGCGCCACAGTCGTTTTCCTGTTTTCTTTGGCGCAGTACCTTGAGATGCGCAGCATGGACAGGGCGCGAAACGCTATCCAGTCGCTAATGAAACTCGCTCCGGACGAGGCCCTCGTCCGGCGCGACGACAAAGACATCATGATTCCCGTGAGCGAAGTGGAGCTTGACGAGATATTCATTGTCCGCCCCGGCGACAAGGTCCCTCTCGACGGCGAGGTCGTGAGAGGCTCGAGCTCGATAAACCAGGCCCCGATCACCGGCGAATCCGTTCCGGTAACGAAAAGGCGCGGCGGCGACGTCTTCGCCGGGACCATCAACGGCGACGGCTCGCTCGAGGTGCGCGCGACGCACAGGGCGGACGATACGACGCTGGCGCGCATAATCCACATGGTCGAAGAGGCCCAGGCGCAGAGGGCGCCGATGCAGAACACGGTCGACAAGTTTGCCAAATATTACACGCCCGCCGTGCTGGCGCTCGCCGCCGCTGTCGTGTTCGTGCCGCCGCTCGTGTTCGGCCAGCCGTTTGCGCAGTGGTTGTACCGGGGGCTGGTGCTGCTGGTCATCTCGTGCCCGTGCGCGCTTGTGATCTCCACTCCTGTTGCGATAGCCTCGGGCCTGGCCAGCGCCGCGAGGCATGGGGTCCTGATAAAGGGGGGCGTCTACCTGGAGCGCGCCGGCGCCTTGAGCGCCATCGCTTTCGACAAGACCGGCACGCTGACCATCGGGCGTCCGTGCGTCAAGGAGATCATCTCGCTGAACCGTTACACGCCCGAAGACGTGCTCGGCATCGCGGCGGCGGTCGAGGCCCATTCCGAGCATCATCTCGGCCGCTCGATCGTCGAGGAGGCGTGCCGGCTCGGCATCCCCTCGCGGCGAATCGAATCGTTCCAGGCGATTCCGGGCAAAGGGGCGCACGCCGTCGTGGACGGACAGACCTACTACGTCGGCAATCACAGGCTTTTTGAAGAGATGCGGTTCTGCACGCCCGAACTCGACGAGCGAATGGTGGAGATCGAGAAGCAGACGCAGACGGTAGTGCTCGTCGGCAGCGACAAGAACCCGCTGGGCATAATCGTGCTTATCGACGCCGTGCGCAAGGACTCCGCCGAGGCGCTCGGGCGCCTGCGCGAAATCGGGGTTGACAAGATGATGATGCTGACCGGTGACCACAGGGGCACGGCCGAGGCGATCGCGGATCGGCTCGACCTCGACTTTCGCGCCGAGCTGCTCCCACAAGACAAGGTCGATACCGTGCACAAGCTTGTTGAGAAATACGGACAGGTGGCGATGGTCGGCGACGGCGTCAACGACGCGCCGGCGATGGCGGCGTCGACTATCGGGATCGCGATGGGGGGCGCGGGCACCGATACGGCCCTCGAGACGGCCGACATCGCGCTTATGGCCGACAACCTGCTGAGGCTGCCGTTCGCGATCTGCCTGAGCCGCAAGACGCTGACGGTCATAAAACAGAACATCACCTTCGCGGTGCTGATAAAGCTGGTATTCCTTGCGCTCGCAATTCCCGGCATCGCGACGCTCTGGATGGCGGTCTTTGCAGACATGGGCGCGTCGCTCATCGTCATCTTCAACGGCATGCGCCTGTTCACGGTCAAGGAAACCCTGCACTGCCCCGTGGATTAGCGCCGGCGCTTTGAGAGGCCCGATCCTTCCCTCACGCTTCAAGATACGATTCGCCATGCGCTCCAAAGGCGGAGATGCATCCCGGAGATAGGAAGCCTTACGCTTCCCGAGGCGGTCGAATGTCTCCGATGCGGCCCGAGCGCCCCTTTGACGAAAGGCCTCCGACATGCTAAAATATAATATAAGCGAGACTTAAGTTTGGAGTTGTCTTTGTCGTGCTTCCTGTGGGGTGGTAGAGTGTGCTCTAACTTGTGTCCA
>CBFDAY010000397.1:0-2730 GCA_965602895.1 uncultured bacterium | reverse complement strand
GGGCGGCCGCACCGTCGGCGCGGGCGTCGTGTCCGACATAATCGAATAGGTCCAAATACATAGCAGGGAACATGCCGGAAAGTCAGAAAATCAGGGTAAGGCTAAAAGCCTACGATCATCGAATACTCGATCAGTCTACTAACGAGATAGTGGAGACGTGCAAGAGGACCGGGGCCAAGGTGTCGGGCCCGGTTCCGCTGCCGACCGCGCGAACCATATATACAGTTCTCCGTTCGCCACACGTGGACAAAAAGTCGCGCGAGCAGTTTGAGATACGCACGCACAAGCGTCTCATTGACATAATCGAGCCGACGGCCCAAACCGTCGACGCACTGATGAAGCTCGACCTGCCGGCTGGCGTTAACGTAGAGATAAAACTCTAAAGTGACCGGTGCGGCCGCAGGAATCTTCATCGGCGGATTAGGTGATGTTCTCCGGGTGGAAAGCCCGGCATAAGTCGGCGCGGCCAAGAGGCCGCAGTCGCGTAAACATCGATAAGCCGGAAAGCGCGCCAAAGCCCGTCTCAAATGGGCGAAATAGTGCGCGGCCGGTGTGAAAGGGCAAGCAAGTGTTTGGATTGCTCGGGAAAAAACTGGGGATGTCTCAGATATTCACGGAGGATGGAAACCTCGTTCCCGTGACTATCATACTGGCCGGCCCGTGCGCAGTCACGCAGATAAAGACAAAAGAGCGCGACGGCTACGAGGCGGTCCAATTGGGATTTGAAGAGAAAAAGCGCAACGTGACCAAGCCGCTTCAGGGGCATTTCAAGCGCTCGGACTCCGCGCCCAGGCGGCATCTGCGCGAATTCTCCCGCATTGAGGCGCCCGAAATCGCCGAGGAGGGCAGCGAGGTCAAGGCCGACGTCTTCGAAGAGGGCGAGATGGTCGATGTCAGCGGTACCACCAAAGGCCGCGGGTTTGCGGGCGTTGTGAAGAGATACCGCTTCGCCGGGGGCCCCGCGAGCCACGGACATACCTCCCACCGCCAGGGCGGCTCCATCGGGCAATGCGCGGATCCGGCCGAGGTCTGGAAAGGGCGGGGGATGCCCGGACAAATGGGCGCGGTCCGACGCTCGGTGCAGAACCTCAAAGTCGTCAGGGTGGACGCGGAGAAAAACCTCATTTTCCTGAGGGGCTCCGTGCCCGGTCCCAACGGCGGCCTCGTCGAAGTGCGCAAGACGATCAAGCGTTCGCGCAAGAAGGTGAAAGGAAAGGGCTGAGATGGCAGAGGCCATCCTATACGCGACTAACGGCTCGGAACTCGGCAAGATCGAGTTGAGCGACGAGATATTCGGCAAAGCCCCGAAGGAAAGCGTCGTGCACCAGATGGTGGTCGCCCAGCAGGCAAACCTCCGACAGGGCAACGCCGCCACCAAGGAACGCTCCGCCGTGGTCGGCAGCACCCGCAAACGCTGGAGGCAAAAGGGAACCGGACGCGCGCGCATCGGCAACGGCAAGGCGCCCCACTGGAGGGGCGGCGGCGTGGCGTTTGGACCCCATCCGCGCGATCATTCGAAGAAGACGCCTAAGAAAATGCGGCGCGAGGCCCTCAGGTCGGTCCTCGCCGACAAGCTGCGGACCGACCGGATAGTCGTCCTCAACGAACTCAAGCTCGACGAGCCCAAGACAAAAGAGCTGCTGACGATTCTCAGGCGCCTCAATATTTTAGAGAGCTGCCTGATCGTGACCGAGCAGGCGGACGGCAACGCCTATCTCTCCGCCAGGAACATACCCGGCGTGGAGCAGACCTACGTCGATTCGCTCGGAGCGCTCGACGTCATAAGCCACAAAAAACTGCTGCTGACAAAGGCGGCGCTTGAGACGCTGGAGAAAAAGCTCTCATGAAGTACGATCCGTATAAGATAATAAAAAGACCGGTGATCTCGGAAAAGTCGACGATCCTCAGCGAGAAGGACAACAAATACGTCTTCGAGGTGTCCCTGGACGCCAACAAGATACAGATAAAAAAGGCGGTCGAGGATATCTTCAAGGTGGGTGTCACAAAAGTGAGAACCATGCGGATGCGCGGCAAGCTCAAGCGTGTCCGTCTCCAGTACGGCCGCACGCCAGAGTGGAAAAAGGCCATTGTGACCTTGAAAAAGGGCGATAGCATAGAGCTTTTCTAGAACAGGGAACACCGAAATGGGCATTAAGAAATACTCTCCGAGAACGCCGGGTCTGCGGTTCAAGACCGGCTCGACCTTCGAAGATCTGACAGAGGGGAAGAAGCCGGAAAAGGCCCTCACCCGCGGGCTCAAACGCTCCAGCGGGCGCAACTCGACCGGGCGCATCATGATGCGCCACCGGGGAGGCGGACACAAGAGAAAATATCGCCTCATAGACTTCAAGCGTGACAAAGACGGCATTCCCGGCGTGGTCAAGGCGATCGAGTACGACCCGAATCGCAGCGCATCCATTGCGCTCATACAGTACCCCGACGGAGATAAGCGGTACATTCTGGCGCCGCTGTATCTAGAGGTCGGGGCCAAGGTTTCCTCCGGGCCCGGCTGCGAGATCCTGGTAGGCAACTGCCTGCCGATTTCAGGCATCCCGCTCGGCACGATCATCCACAACATCGAGATGAAGCCGGGCAAGGGCGGGCAGATCGCGCGCACCGCGGGGGCCGGCGCCCAGTTGGTCGCCAAGGAAGGCGACTATGCCCACGTGAAGCTGCCGTCCGGCGAGGTCAGGCTCATCGGTGTCAAGTGCCGGGCCACGATCGGGCAGA
>CBFDAY010000396.1:0-2738 GCA_965602895.1 uncultured bacterium | reverse complement strand
CTTATGTGGCAGATTCGTCGCCGAATTTCTCTTCGATCCAGTCGAAAAGCTCTGCGTTGAAAAGCGTAACGGCTCCCAGTCGACAATGTTCGTGTCCATCGGGCTTGCATACCTTAGGGGGGTATGGTATAATTAGAGTGGGAATTAAACCGCTCTTGCGTGAGGAAAGATATGGCAAACGCCACCACACATACCGAACAGATAACAAGGCTCAAGAAAATCGAAGGCCAGATACGCGGCGTGCAGCGAATGATTGAGGACGGCCGATACTGCATCGACATCCTCAACCAGTTGCAGGCCGTGGAGGCCGCGGTTAAACGCGTCGAGGCCAACATACTGAGGAAGCATCTGCAGGGATGCGTCGCCACCGCGGTCCGCACCGGCTCGGAGCGCGAGCAGGACGCCAAGCTGGATGAAATAATCCAGTTGCTGTTCAGGTTTAAGGCCTAACGCGGCAGATGCATCCCCTCATTTATCGCGCCGATCGATTTATGCGGGTCGGGATGTGCGGATTGATCGACCGAATTGATGCAATGCCTTCGGGCCGGGAGAATGAGAGCGGATGAGACGGGTCGAAACAGAAATCGGAAAAGTCCTCGAAACCGGCGCCGGTCGCGCGCGGGTCGAGGTCTCGCCCAGCGGACTCTGTTCCCACTGCGAACTGGCATCGAGCTGCATGCCGGCGTCGAGCGGAAACAGGATCATCGAGGTTTCCGACCCGATCGGTGTCTCGCCAGGCCTGCGCGTGCGGATTGAGCTTGCCGGAAGCAAGATCGTCCTGGCTTCCGCCCTGGCCTACCTGACGCCGCTCGCCGGTCTCTTCGCGGGAGCACTCATCGGCTTCTATTCGGCGACCCAAGGCTCGGAAGAAACATGGAGCAGCATCGGGGCCGCGGCCGGCCTCGCGCTGGGGTTTTTGCTTTCGCGCATGGCCGGACAACGCCTCGCAAACCGGGGCAAAATCACTCCCGTCATAACCGGCGTCGTCGCCGAAGAAGACAAGGGGAAACGCGAAGATGGCGACTGAGAAGATTCCCATCAAGGGAATGACGTGCGACCACTGCGTGGGCAGGGTAACCGACACGCTGAATAAGCTGCCGGGCGTCGAAGACGTCAAAGTTTCGCTCGAAGGCAAATCCGCCACCGTCCGCTTCGATGAGGGCAGACTCAGCGTCGAAGGGATCGCCCGCGCGATCGTCGAGGCGGGCTACGAGGTCGACGATGAAGAGGGCTCGGAGGACGAGCCTTCCGACCTGTCTCCCGGCTCCGACCCGGAGGCGGCAAGGGCATCCCCGGAGAAAAAAAAGGCCCGATTCAAAATCACCGGCATGACATGCGCCAACTGCGCGGCGACAATCGAAAAAGGGATCGGAGGGCTCGACGGCGTTGAGAGCGCCTCCGTCAATTTTGTCGCCGAGACGCTGACCGCAGAATACTTCGACGACGAAATCAAGCCGTCCGACATAGAGGGAAAAGTGAAGGCCCTCGGCTATGGGGTGGCCTCTGCCGATGAGCAGGAGGAAGGCAGACTGGCGTTCCACGTGGGAGGCATGCACTGCTCGACTTGCGCCGGCACAATCGAGGACAAGCTGGGCGCCCTTCCGGGCGTAGAATCGGTCGTCGTCAATCTCGCGACGGAGCGGGCGACGGTAGAATACGATCCGCTGAAGATCGACGCCGCGCAAATATTCAGGAAGGTTCGCGACATCGGCTACATCCCCCGCGAAGAAGAGCAGGAGGCCGAGCCGGAATCCCGGAATGAGATTCACTGGCTGCTCTACAGCGTCGGCCTGACGGCGCCGATTCTCGCCATCATGTACTCGAGCGTCGCGGGTTCGGCGGAACCGTATGCATTGTTCGCGCTGACGACCGTTCTCCAATTCACGGCCGGCCTGACATTCTACACGGGCGCGTACAAATCTCTCAGGAACAGGTCGGCCAACATGGACGTCCTCATCTCGCTCGGGATAAGCGCCGCATACCTGTACAGCGTAATGGTGACGTTCCTACCCTCGCTCATACCGTCGGGCCACACGTTCTACGAGACCTCGGCGATGCTCATCTGCTTCGTCCGGTTCGGGAAGATGCTCGAGGCGAGGGCGAAGGGACGCGCGAGCCGGGCGCTGCGGAAGCTCCTGGAGTTGCAGGCCGATCGCGCGCGCCTTATCGTCGACGGAGAAGAGCGCGAGGTCGGCGCCTCCGAGGTCGGCATAGGCGACGTCGTGCTTGTCAAGGCCGGAGAGAAAATCCCCGTCGACGGCGTCATAATCGAGGGAGCTTCCAGCGTCGACGAATCGATGCTCACCGGCGAGTCGATCCCCGCGGACAAGGAGCCCGGAGACGAGGTGACGGGCGCAACCATCAACCGCTCGGGCGTTCTCAAGATACGCGCCACGCGGATCGGCAAGGATTCCGTGCTGTCGCAAATAGTGAGGATGGTCGAGGAGGCCCAGGGCGATAAGGCCCCGATCCAGAGGTTCGCCGACACGGTGTCCAACTACTTCGTGCCCTCTGTCGTCATGGCCGCGATAGTGACGTTCGCACTGTGGCTCATCCTCGGCGAGGCGGCCGACGGCGGCAGGCTCATCCTTGCGCTGTCGGCGTCCATAGCGGTGCTCGTCATCGCGTGCCCGTGCGCCCTCGGCCTTGCAACCCCCACCGCGATAATGGTCGGGAGCGGCGTGGGGCTGGGAAGAGGAATACTCTTCAAAAAGGCTTCGGCGCTGGAGAACATCTCG
>CBFDAY010000395.1:0-2778 GCA_965602895.1 uncultured bacterium | reverse complement strand
GATATTACGCCTTTTCAATACACAGGGGTGGGCGTCCGTGTCACCCCAAATGAGTTCCTACGGAATGACATAGGGCAACTCCTCCGGCCACATATTCCGCAAAGCAAATTGCCGACGTGAATCAGCCGCTCCGGCTATGCTTCACTAACGGCCGAATCCCCTGAATTTCCTTGCTTAAACCTCGCAAATATGGTAGATTAAAAGGCCATAAGTACATTATTCCAAGCAGAGATACGTTATATGTTAGAGGAACCGTTGAATGAGCGCTGAATATGATTTTAAGAGCATAGAGCCTAAATGGCAGAAATATTGGCGGGAAAAGAAGCTCTTCAAAATGCACGAGGACTCGCCCAAGCCGACATATTACTGCCTCATGATGTTCCCTTATCCGTCGGCGGAGCTTCACGTCGGACACGGAAGAAACTACATTATCGGCGACGTCCTTGCGCGCTACAAGATGATGAACGGCTTCAATGTGCTCGCGCCGATGGGATGGGACGCCTTCGGGCTTCCGGCCGAAAACGCCGCAATCAAGCAGAACATCCATCCCAGCGAAAGCACGTGGAACAACATCAGCCGGATGAAAGAGCAGCTTGCCCGATGGGGCGCCGAATACGATTGGGACCGCGAGTTCGCCTCCTGCGAGCCGCTTTACTGCAAATGGACGCAATGGCTCTTCCTCAAGTTCTATGAGAAGGGGCTGGCCTACAAAAAAAAGGCGGCCGTCAACTGGTGCCCCTCGTGCAATACCGTGCTCGCGAACGAGCAGGTTATAAACGGCCAGTGCGAGCGCTGCGACAGCGAAGTCGCCCAGCGCGACCTCGCGCAATGGTTCTTCAAGATAACGGATTACGCCGAAGAGCTGCTCGATATGAGTCACCTCGGCGACTGGCCCGACCGCGTCAAGATCATGCAGACAAACTGGATCGGCAAGAGCCATGGCGTCACCATTGATTTCCGCCTGGCCGACACCGATGAGCCGGTTCCCTGCTACACCACGCGGCCCGACACCGTCTTCGGCGTGACGTATCTCGTGCTGGCGCCGGAACATCCCCTCGTGGAACGCCTCACCAAAGGCGCCGCCATCGAGAAAGAGGTTGAGGCCTTCGTCGATAGATGCCGCCACATGGATCGCATCAAGCGCACCTCGGCGGAAATCGAGAAGGAAGGGATGTTCATCGGCAAATACATCATCAATCCCGTGAACAACGAGCGCGTGCCGCTGTGGATCGCCAACTACGCCCTCATGGAATACGGCACGGGCGCGGTCATGGCCGTGCCCGCCCACGACCAGCGCGACTTCGAGTTTGCGAAGAAATACGACTTGCCGATAAGGGTTGTGGTCCAAAAACCCGATGGAAGCCTCCGCGAAGACACCATGACCGAGGCGTACGAGGACGATGGGGTGGGAATCAACTCCGAGCAGTTCGACGGATTGCCCACGTCCGAGGTCAAAGAGAAGATAGGCGCTTGGATGGAAGAGGAGGGCATCGGCAAGCGGGGCGTGAACTACCGCCTTCGAGACTGGCTCATATCGCGCCAGCGTTACTGGGGCGCCCCGATCCCCATTATCTATTGCGACACCTGCGGCGCCGTCGCCGTGCCGGAAGAGGAGCTTCCCATCTTTCTTCCCGAGAAAGTCGAGTTCAAGCCGACCGGCGAATCACCGCTCGCGCAATGCCCGGAGTTCGTGAACACCGCGTGTCCCAACTGCGGACGTCCCGCAAAACGCGAGACCGACACCATGGACACGTTCATGGATTCGAGCTGGTACTACATGCGTTTCCTCTCGCCGCACGACGAAGACCGGGTGTTCGATTCCGATCTCGTGAATAAATGGTTGCCGGTCGACCAGTATATCGGCGGCATAGAGCACGCGATCCTTCACCTGCTGTATTCGCGGTTCTTTACGAAGGTCTTGCGAGATCTGGGTCTCGTCGACTTCCACGAGCCGTTTCAGAACCTGTTTACGCAGGGGATGATAATCAAGGACGGCGCCAAGATGTCCAAATCCAAGGGCAACGTCGTCTCGCCCGACGCGCTTATCAAGAAGTACGGCGCCGACACCGTCAGGATATACACGCTCTTTGTCGGACCGCCCGACAAGGACGCCGAGTGGAACGACCGCGCCGTGGAAGGCGCATTCAGGTTCCTGGGCCGGGTGTGGAGGCTCGCGCACCAGCATATGGAAAGCGCCAAAGAGAGCGACGGCGAGCTTCCCGCGGACATGACCGACTCCGAGCGCGAAGTAAGAAGGGTGACGCACGCGACAATCAAGAAGGTCACCACGGATATAGAAGACCGTTTCCACTACAATACCGCCATCAGCGCGCTCATGGAAATGGTGAATTCGCTCTATGCGACCGATCTCGACGACATGAATCCGGCCGTCGTGAAAGAGGCCATCGAGAAACTGGTTACACTGCTTTACCCGATGGCGCCGCATCTGTGCGAAGAGCTCTGGTTCGGGCTGGGTCATTCCGAAAGCCTGCTGCTCGAGCCGTGGCCGAAATACGAGAAGGACGCCATAAAGACCGAGGAGATGCTCGTCGTTGTTCAGGTGAACGGGAAGGTTCGCGGTCGCGTGACCGTTCCCGCCGACTGCGGCGAGGAGAAATTGAAAGAGGCGGCCCTCGCCGACTCCAAAGTGCAAGGCCACACGGCCGGCAAAAAAATCCGAAAGATAATCGTCGTCCCAAAGAAACTGGTGAACATTGTTGCCAACTAACGCTAGTGCTTAGTTGCATAAATTAGCGTTATATAATATACTCTCCTTCA
>CBFDAY010000394.1:0-2787 GCA_965602895.1 uncultured bacterium | reverse complement strand
GTGCAGCGAGGTGATGCCTGCCCGGTTGTAGTGGTCGGTGGCGGCTTCGACCATCTGAATCCGTTTTTCAAGGGGCCAGCCCATGGTCTCCTGCATGAAGATCATGTTTATCTGGTTCATGAAAGCCGATTCCTCGAGAATGCCGTTGGGCTCTCCGGTTTCGGGATCGTGCCTTATTGCGCCGCCGGGAGGGTCGGGTGTCTCCTTTGTATATCCGAAATTTGCGAGCGCCGCCGAGTTCGCGACGCCCGCGTGGCCGGAGACCTGGATGATGAGGATCGGATGCTCGGCGCTCGCGCGGTCGAGGTCCCGGCGGGTAAGCGGACGGTTTTCCTTGAGATGATAGTGCGCGTATCCCCATCCCTTGATCCACTGTCCGGACGGCGTTTTGCCCGCCTCGGCGCGGAGCCTGTCGATAATGTCCTCGATACTTTCGACGCCCGAGGCGGCGCGGCAGTCGACCGAGCTGACGAGGTACCCATAAAAGGACAGATGGTTGTGGGTGTCGATGAAGCCGGGCAGGACGGTCTTGCCACCGAGGTCGATAGTATTCGTGTCCGGGCCTGCGAGGGCGGCGATTTCAGAGTCGCCGCCGACCTTGAGAATTTTGTCCCACTTGAGCGCGTCGGCCGAAGCGCGCGTTTCGCCTTTATCCATCGTGATAACGTTTGCGTTTGCGAGAATCAGGTCCATGAGAGCCCTCCTTGTCCCCTATGTAAAAAAGGCGTCCTCCTTGGGCCCGGTGGCCTTTTGAATAGCTCGGCCTCAGGCCCCTGCCGACTCCGTCGAGTATCGCCTTTCCGGCGCGAAATATTGTACTACGGCAATTCCGGATATTACAACCAGCATCCCGAGCGCCATCGCGGGCGTGATTACCTCTCCGAGGAAGATCGCCGAGAGGATGCCTATCTGGATGATCATCGAATCCTGGAGTACGGTCACCTCGAATGCGCCGAGGATTTTCATTGTATGGTTATAGAGTGCGAACGCGAAGGACGTGTTGACAAGGGCCAGCAAGCCGATCCACATCATCTGCGCGGCGTTGGGAAAGAAGAAACGGTCGTGAACAAGGGCGATGATCAGGAGGACGGCGCTGCCGGTGGTCATGGAGATCGTTGTCAATTTGAGCGATGCCATTTTCATCTTGTTCACGGCGATATGGGTCAGCACCACGGCGAAGGCTCCCATGGATGAGGACAGCGCGTTCAGGAGCACTCCAGCCAGCCTGGCGCCGCGAATATCGTGCGGAAAATAGATGTAGATCCCGATAAGGATGATCCCGAGTCCGAGCAATTGAACCCGCGCGGGCGGATTTTTCTCGATGATTGATGCGAAGACGGCTACGGCCACCGGCATGCAAGTCATGAGGACGAGCCCGGAGTCCGAAGCGGGTATGAGCGAAAGCGCCGTCATGTGGATGCCTTGAGCGGTGTACATGAACAGGCCGATGGCGAGAGTAATCAGCAATTGTGCGGCGCCGAAGGGTTGCCCGCCGGGGGCGGACTCCGGTGTCAGGCGATTCCTCCACCTGAGGACCAGCAGGAGGATGATGGAAGCGGAAAAGTATCGATAACCTGCCAGAGAGAGGGGAGGAACACCCTCGTTGATGAGTGTTTTATGTATGGGGAAAGAGGAAGACCACAGCAGCGTCACGATGAGCATCTGTCCGAGAGCGGTCAGGTGTTCGGCGCGCCGGGGGGCCGCGCTGCCTTGCCGATCCATCATCTGCCAAGGACATCCTGCAGGGCATCGAACCACTTTGCCGCCATCTTCAGATCTCCGCTGCCATTTGGATGCAGCCAGTCGTACATGTCGGTCGCGGCGTTCAGCCCGCTGTTTTGATCCACGACGATGATCGGCGATGTCGATGTGCTCATTTCAATCGCGATCATGTCGAATCGGGCGTTGAGTTCGTCTACGGGCGGTTTCATGCGGGCGTCCAAGACAGGTATCAATTTTGCCAGGAGGACAATCACCTGTTGGTTGTCTTTGCGGAGTGTCTTAATGATTTCCCTTAGCTCGTTTGTCGTGCTGAAGGCGCTCTCAAACTGCAGGACGTCGTTTGTCCCAAGATGGATCAACGCTATATCGGGCGTGTAGGTCTTAAGCCACTCAGACAGTCTCTCGTCCCTCTTGTCGGGGAGTCCATATAGAATCTGGTCGGTGCTCCATCCCCAGTGTCCCTCGTGGTCGGAATCAAACGAGCGACTGTCGCGAGGCGGCCATTTTGGGTTGCCGCCATTATTTCGGTTCATCGAACCGACAAAGTCGAAATCGATATCCGCGTCGCTCAACATGACCCAAAGGTAGTATCGATAGCTGTGGTGCATCACGTTGGCCTGCGTGATGGAATCGCCAAGCGGCAGGATGCGCAAAGGGATGCCCGAAGAGCACCTTGTACGGATGGCTTCGATGGCGTCGATACTGCCGTCCAAGCTGCAAGGCTCTGGGATGCCGTGCCTTGGGGGATTCATCGGCTCGGCGTTCGCCTTGAAGGAAACAAACATTACGGCTCCGGCCATCACGACTGCCGCCGGCATCGTCAATGCGCGTCGACGCCATTTTGTAGCCATATGCATCCCTTTTGTCCCCTCTTCAATCGGAGACGCATAATCCACGGCGGGCCTGTATCTACAAGCCTTGATACCAGGTACTTTCAAATGAAGCATACATCATCGTGGACAATATTGTCAAAGCCGATCCCCCTTGGCAGTGGCGCGCCTCGTCTTTTGGATAGTGTGAACAATATAATATCTTGGGCATAGGAGTCGGCCTCGACGAGTGCAA
>CBFDAY010000393.1:0-2801 GCA_965602895.1 uncultured bacterium | reverse complement strand
TATAAGGAATTAACAGACAATATTATATCACCATAGGAACACCCCCGTAGCCGGGCACGCTTGATGCGGACCCGCGCTATTCCAGCCGGAGCGCCGCCGTTAAGGCGAAATCACTACATTGCCTGTAACCGCTCCGCCTTCGAGAACTCTTTCCACCGCGGGCTCGAGTATGATACCCGTTTCCAGCCTGACCACGGGTTTGATCATGTTATCAATGCGCCTGAAAAACCGTTCGACGCTGGCAATCGGCGTGGCCGGCACATACAGCACGTCCCCGGCCACCAGCCTCACGTTCTGGCTCAGGTCGGCTTTCTTCAGTGTGTCGCTCAAGTTGAGTGTACTCAGTTCGGGATCGTCGATGTTGCCCCTTATGAGGAGCACTGTCTTGGGCGCGGCGTCGAGCGTAAAGCCGCCCGCCATAGAGATACCTTCAAGCGCCGACATTCCCCCCATGCTCTGGAACACGCCCGGCCTGTTGACCTCCCCCAGGACAAGGATTTTCTGGCTCTCGTAGGATACCACGTTTATCCCAACCTGCGGATCGACCAGGTACTCCGAGAGAGCTTCGACGATCTTGTCCCTCACCTCGAATATGCTCAACCCGCCGACCTGAACCGTGCCCGCAAGCGGATAGGAAATGGCGCCCGTGGACCCGATTTGCAACTTTCGATAAAGGTCGTCATTCCTCCAAACGGTTATCTCAATAACATCTCCCGGGCCTAGTTGGAACTCCTGCAGCACGATAGGCCCGGACGCCGGAGCGATTTCCGTCGCAGAGGCGACCTCATCTCCCGTTCTGGACTGAGTTGCACACCCGAAAGAGAAAAAGAAGGCGAGCGCAACAGCGGCGAAACATATGGCGGTTCTCAATTTCGGTTCCAAGTGAAGAGTTCCTTCCCTAGTATGCGGCATAAGGCGAATTTGCCTGATATCAGGCCGCAAAGCGGCCCAGTATGCGGATTCACCGGTATTCTATATCATTTGGGACCAAGCCTGTCAAGCCGGTCACTGCCTATTCCGCACACCGGGTCTCAGAATATCTTCGGCTCTTCCCAGCGGCCGTATGCGTCGCGGAACACATCGCAGATCTCGCCGAGGGTTGAGCGCGAGCGGGCGCACTCGAGAATTTTGGGCATGACGTTGTCGGTCCCGCGCGCGGCCCCGGCCAACGCTTCGAGGCTGCGTCCGACTTTGTCGTTGTCACGGCTCTCGCGCAGCCGGCGCAGGTTTTCCCTCTGATCCTGCTCAACGCGAGGATCGATCCTCAAAAGCGGGATTTCCATTTTTTCGCCTTCCAGCAGGAAGTCATTGACGCCGACGATTATTCTTTCGTTTGTCTCGATCTCGCGCTGGTACCGCTTGGACGAATCGGCGATCTCTCTCTGGAGGTAGCCAATCTCGATCGCCTTGAGCACACCCCCGAGCTTGTCTATCTGCTCGAAGTATTCGTAGGCGCCGCGCTCCATCTTATCGGTCAGCGCCTCTACGAAGTACGAGCCGGCCAGCGGATCGATCGTGTTTGCCACGCCGGACTCATGCGCGATAAGCTGCTGGGTGCGAAGCGCTATCCTGACGGCCTTTTCCGTCGGGAGCGCGTAAGTCTCGTCCATGGAATTGGTGTGGAGCGATTGCGTGCCCCCCATCACCGAGGCCATCGCCTGGAAGGCGGTGCGCACGATATTGTTCTCGGGCTGCTGGGCCGTAAGGCTGCAGCCGGCTGTCTGCGTGTGGAACCGCATCAGCCACGAGCGAGGGTCTTTGGCCTTGAACCTGTCGCGCATCTCGCGGGCCCAAATGCGACGCGCCGCCCTGAACTTGGCGATCTCCTCGAAAAAGTCGTTATGCGAATTAAAGAAGAACGACAACCTCGGGGCGAAAGTGTCAACGTCGAGCCCTGCCTTGATGCCCGCTTCGACGTATGCAAATCCGTCGGCCAGCGTGAACGCAAGCTCTTGCAGCGCGGTCGAGCCGGCCTCGCGGATATGATAGCCGCTAATGCTTATCGTGTTCCAATTCGGAACGTGCTCGGCGGCGAACGCCATGATGTCGGTGATGATCCGCATCGAAGGCTCCGGCGGAACGAGCCACGACTTCTGGGCAAAATACTCCTTCAGGATGTCGTTCTGTATCGTCCCATTGAGTTTTCCCGAGGGCACGCCCTGACTTTCGCCGACGGCTATATAGAACGCGAAAAGAACGGCGGCGGGACCGTTGATCGTCATCGAAGTGGAGACCTTGTCGAGGGGAATCCCGTCGAACAGAATACTCATGTCTTCCACCGAATCGATAGCGACCCCGCACCGGCCGACCTCGCCCTCGGAAAAAGTGTGGTCCGAATCATATCCCATCAGCGTAGGCATGTGAAAAGCGACGGACAGGCCCGTCTGGCCGTGGTCCAAAAGGAAGTGGTATCTCTCGTTCGTGTCCCTGGCGCTGCCCATGCCGGCAAACTGTCGCATTGTCCACAGCTTGCCGCGATACATCGTCGGGTGCACCCCCCGCGTAAACGGGAACCGGCCCGGATAACCCAGCTCGCGCTCGTAATCGAACTCCGGCAGGTCCTTGTCGGTATACAGAGGGTTCACTCCCTCGCCGGAGGCGGAGACAAAGTTGGCGTCACGTTTGTTCGCTTTCTTGTAGGCCTCTTCCCATTGGGCGCGGCCGTTGCTATCCGATGACATGCTGAAGGACTCCTCTCTGCGCTGGTCCGCATGCGTAAACACAAGGATAAGAGCGCCGGGCGAGACGCATGTTCCCATACTCTTGAGAATTATAGCATTGCGCGCGAAGGATTGTCCATG
>CBFDAY010000392.1:0-2802 GCA_965602895.1 uncultured bacterium | reverse complement strand
GGGACAAGGGCATTTTAGAGGCCGAAGGGCTTGAGGCTCATGTGCTCGACGTAAAAGAGCCCGTGAGCGGGCTGACCGTGCACAGAGTCCGCCTCGAAGAGGGCGAGCTTCGGGTGGGCCAGGAAGTGACGGCCGGCGTAAGCGAGAACCGCCGGCGCGACACGGCTGCGCATCACTCGGCCACTCACTTGCTGCAAAGCGCGCTCAAGGAGGTGCTTGGCGAACATGTGTATCAGGCCGGCTCGCTCGTCACACCGGGGAGGTTCCGCTTCGATTATCCCCACTTCGCCGCGCCCGATAAGCGACAGATCCGGCGCATCGAGGCGCTCGTGAACCAGCGAATACGGGAAAACATACCAGTCGAGGCCGAAGTCGTTCCCTTTGAGGAAGCCAAAAAGCAGGGCGCCATCGCACTGTTCGGCGAGAAATACGGCGACGAAGTCAGAACGATAAAGATGGGCGACGTCAGCCTCGAGCTGTGCGGCGGAACGCACGTCCACGCCACCGGCGACATCGGGCTGTGCCTGATCAGCTCCGAGTCATCGGTCGCCGCCGGAGTGCGAAGAATCGAGGCCGTCTGCGGGAGCGCGGCTTACGAGCGCATTCGGGATAACGAAGACATACTCGAAGACGCCTCGGCCGCCCTGAACGTAGCAAAAGAGGACATCCCGGCCCGCATCCGCCAGCTTTTCGAAGAGCGGAAAAAGCTGGAAAAAGAGCTGGCCCGCGCCAAGAGCGCCGCCACGGCCACAAAGGCGGATGACATGCTTGCCCGGGTCGTGGAAGTCGACGGCGTCAAGGTGCTCGCCCTGAGGCTCGACGATTGCGACGCCGCCCATTTGAGAAACACGGCTGATTCGCTGAAGGGAAAGCTGAAATCGGGCGTGATCGTCCTCGGCGGAGTCTCCAACGACAAAGTCCTGCTCATCGCAAGCGTAACGAAGGACCTTACCAAAAAGGTGCACGCCGGAAACCTTGTAAAGGAAGTCGCAAAGCTGGTCGGCGGCGGCGGCGGCGGACGGCCCGACATGGCGCAGGCCGGCGGCCAGAACGCCTCGGAACTTCCGCGGGCGCTCGAAGCGGTCCCCGGCATTGTCGAAGGCATGATAAAGGGCGGTTGATATCGGGGGCGGCATGGGTGCGGAGAAACGAATTCTTGGCTTGGACATCGGCGACAAGAGGATCGGAATCGCCGTGAGCGACGAATTGGGAATAACGGCGCAGCCCGTGGGCACGCTGGAGCGCTCGGGGACCTCTGCCGACTTCGACCAGCTCCAGCCCGCAGACCGAGAAAGTCGAAAGCTTCCTCTCCGAACTGCGGGGCCGAATCGAAATCCCCGTTCAGACGTGGGACGAGAGGTTCACGACCGCAGCCGCGGAGGCGTCGCTACTAGAGGCAAACATGCGACGCAAGTCGAGACGCAAGGTCATCGATTCGGTGGCGGCCCAGATAATGCTCCAGCATTACCTCGACTGTATCGGGCCCCGACTGCAGGGAAACGGCGGAGACTGAAAAGGCACGGAGTCAATCGAGCGATGACCGGTCCCGAAACAGAAACGCAAGGCGCATCCGACGAGAAGCTCTCCTCGCCGGACGAGCGGCTGGAGCGACGACGCAAGAAAGCCGTCGCCGTCGGTTTCTTTCTCTTTGTCGTCCTGTTGTGGCTTGCGATCCATTTCCTCAATAAAGCGCTGACTTTCAAGAACACTGCCGCGGACGGTCGCAACCAACTCAAGGTGGTCGAGATCGCGCCCGGCAGCAGCCTTTCCGACATAGCCCGCGAGCTTGGCGCAAAGCAAGTCATAACGAGCGAATTGCTGTTCACGATCGTAGCGACCGCCCGGCGTTCGACGCGCAATCTCAAGGCGGGCGAATACAGGTTCAACACTGCAATGTCGCCTCTGGAAGTACTGTCCCGCCTGGAGCAGGGCCACGTGATGCTTCATGAATTCACGATCCCGGAAGGCTTCACGGTTAAGCAAATCGCGGAGCGCCTGGAGAAATCCGGCCTCTCCGACGCCGAGGAGTTCATGCGGCTTACCGAGGACTCCGAGTTTTGCGGGAAGCTGGGAGTGGAGGGCTCAACGCTCGAGGGCTTTCTCTTCCCCGATACGTACAAGATCGCAAGAGGGCTTTCCACGAGAGACGTGATTCGAATAATGATAGGCAGGTTCTGGAGCGTGTGGGCGCGCGAGGCCGGGGAGAAGGGCCCCATCGAGGGACGCAGCCTTAGAGAAATTGTTACCATTGCTTCCATAATCGAGAAGGAGGCCCTTTTCGACAGCGAAAAGCCGCTGGTGGCCAGCGTCATTTACAACCGGCTCGACCGCAACATCCCGCTTCAATGCGATGTGACGATCAGGTATCCGCTCGACAACTACGGGACGCACCTCACCTACGCCGACCTGAAAATGGATTCGCCCTACAATTCTTACCTCTACACGGGAATCCCGCCGACCCCGATATGCAGTCCCGGCCTTTCGGCGATCCGGGCGTCGCTCGAACCCGCCGAGACCGACTACATGTACTTCGTCTCGATGAACAACGGCCACCACAAGTTCTCCCTCACGCTCAAAGAGCACAACAGGGCCGTGCACAAATACCAGATCCTCAACGAACGTGGCTAGAGAAATGGACTCGCCGATGGAACTGGTAGCCCCCGCTGGAAACCTCCAGAAGCTGAAGGTCGCGATCGCCTTCGGCGCCGACGCCGTGTACTTATCGGGCCGCGACCTCAGCCTCAGGGCGCAGTCGGCAAACTTCAGCCCCGAGCAAATGACCGAGGCCGTCGAATACGCCCA
>CBFDAY010000391.1:0-2802 GCA_965602895.1 uncultured bacterium | reverse complement strand
CGTCATCGTTTCCTGTATTACCAGGCGGCCCTTCAGGCTTGTTTTTCCTCTGAGGAGGAGAATGAAAAACGTCGAGAACGTGAATATTCCAAGCCCACCGACCTGGATGAGCACAAGAATAACCCACTGGCCGAGGCTCGTGAAGTGGCCCCCCGTGTCGACGACAACCAGGCCCGTAACGCAGACCGCCGAGGTGGCGGTGAAAAGGGCGTCCACAGACCCGAGCCTCTCGCCGGCCGACATCGCGGGAATCATGAGAATCAGAGTTCCTGCCGCAATCGTGAGGGCGAAACCCGCCACCAGAATCGTGGAAGGCGAGAGGGGCTCGCGTCGTCGGCCGGTATCTTTGGAGTTGGAATATTTCATATTCAATCGTCTCGATTCCGGCTATTATACCACGCGTCAGGCTCTTTCCTCCATGCGTCGCTCGCTGCCTCAAACGAGCGCCGCCAGAAATTATCTTACACAACCCACAAAACTCCAGACTCCTGTCTGGAGATGTAGCGGCTATCCAGACGAGATGGAGTATGGTATGAGTATGTTATTATAAGGAGTCGGTTAAAACCATTTGTTCTTTTTGAGAAGCTTATCTTTGAGTAAGAAGAACACATTGGATCTGCGGGATCGGCGCGGCGCGTTTGCCGAGTTGGAGGCGCAGGTCTTCGATATCTTGATTATCGGCGCGGGCATCACGGGCTGTGGGGTGGCTCGAGATGCCGCTATGCGCGGTCTCAGTGTGGCCATAGTTGACGCCGGCGATATCGGGGCCGGCACGTCGAGTCGATCGTCGAAGCTGATCCACGGCGGGCTCAGATATCTGGCCCAGGGCGATGTGTTTGTCGTCAAGGAAGCGGCCGTCGAAAGAAGGGTCGTCAGGGCCACGGCCCCCCATCTGGCGCAGACCATGCCGATGGTTATTCCGCTCCGAGGGAAGAAGGACATGGCCAAGATGCTGGCGGCCATGTTGTCATATGAAAAGCTGGGTCGCGTTGCGCCCGAAGAGCTGCATGAAGTTTGGGATCAGGCCCGATTGAAGGCCGAGGAGCCCCATGTGCTGTCGGATCGCTTGATCGGAGCCGTCGTCTATCCTGAATACGTGACGGACGACTTCCGTCTCACACTGGCCAACGCCCGCAGCGCTGCATCTCGCGGGGCTCAAGTGGTCACATACGCCCGCGTCGAGGAAATTCTTTTGGAAGACGGCAAAGCCACCGGGGCCGTCGTTCATAATACTTTGCCCGGAGAGGATAACGCCGCGCGGGTGCGCGCCCGTATTGTGGTCAATGCCGCCGGACCGTGGGTGGACGCCATCCGACGCCTCGAGGACGGAAAGGCGAAAACGAAGCTTCAGTTGACGAAAGGAATCCACCTGGTCGTCCAGCGCGATCGACTGCCTATTAATCAGACGATCATCATGACAACCCCGGATCGAAGATCCACCTTTGCGGTGCCGAGGGATTCATTCGTTTACATCGGCACGACGGACACGTTCTACCGTGACCCGGAGTACTGGCCGGAAATAACGCGCGAGGACTTCGATTATCTGTTGGGGCCCGTGAATCAAGCGTTTGACGTTGATCCGCTCAACGGAGAAGATGTTGTCTCGGCCTGGGCCGGGATAAGACCCTTGTTGGGGGCGGAGGGAAAAAATCCGTCTGAAATCTCACGCCGGCATGAAGTAATGGAAGGCCGCGGTGGTGTCTTGAGCGTTGCGGGCGGCAAGCTGACCAGCTACCGGTCCATGGCCGAGAGGGTGGTGGATCGGTGCGAAAAACGACTGAAGCGCAAGCCCACGCCCACGCCCACGGCCGATCTACCGCTACCCGGCGGGGATTTTACAGGAAGCATCGACGATCTGCGCTCACGCCTCGAATCACTGGGGCTGAGCATGAGCGAATCGGAGCGCGCGGCCCGGCTGTACGGCAGCGAAGCCCTTGAAGTCTGCACCGGGGAAAACCCCCTGGCCTCCGAGATAAGTCATGCCCTCGAAAACGAGGGCGCTCTGACGCTCGAGGACTATTGGATCAGGCGGAGCGCGCGGGCCCGGTTTGAATTGGAAGGCGGCCTGCCCGTGTTGGCTCAGGCGGCTGAACATATGGGCGAGCTAATGGGTTGGACCGAAGACGAGCGATCGCGACAGGTCGAACACTGTCAACGTCTGCGTGCGGAAGAATTAAGAGCCTGCCCAAGGCATAAAGAGAAGAAGGGAGAATCAGAATGACGGCATCGATTGTCGGGACATTGAAAGAGGCACTGGGTCCTGAAAAGGTTCTCACGGATTCGCATACGCTGAGTGAGAGGAGACACGACTATTGGGTCTTGAGCCAACTGGAAGACATACAGGGACGGGGCGCGCCTGAGCCGATATGTGTGGTGCAGCCGGCCGAAACCGCCGACGTGGTGGCCATCGTTAACGCCTGTCGCGAGAGCGCGACCCCTCTGGTGCCGTTCGGACTGGGTTCCGGAGTGTGCGGAGGGGTGAAGGTCGACCCCACCACCGTGCTCCTGGACATGAGCGAAATGACCGGGACCCGCGAGATCGACGTCGATAATTTGGTCGCCACATTCGAGGCCGGGGTCAAGGGAACGGACGCGGAGGCGGCGTTGAACAAGCGGGGCCTGATGCTGGGTCACTATCCTCAATCTATCGATTTAAGCACGGTCGGCGGCTGGGTCGCTACCCGCTCGGCCGGTCAGTTCTCGAGCGCGTACGGAAACATAGAGGACGTCCTGCTCGGGCTCGAAGTCGTCCTGCCCAACGGCGAGATTCTGGAAACACGCCTGACCCCGCGGGCATCCGCC
>CBFDAY010000390.1:0-2820 GCA_965602895.1 uncultured bacterium | reverse complement strand
AATGGATTCCCGTCCCCGATCCCCCGAGCAGGGTCGAGGACAGGAATCAGGGGACAGTCCCGAATCTACGGCCTCGCGGTGCTCGGCCCGTAATTCTAGGACAGTCCCCTTTGACGGTAATCGACAGGCACTGTTGGGCATCTGCCATTTGTTCGCCGCGCTTGGACAAAACAGATCTGATATTGCTTCTTTCGATGATTTATCCACTGCTTGACTCTCCCACCGCCCTGTGGTAGAATCGGGCGGAAATTCAGAAGTAGTTGCGGGACAACCGTGTTGGGCCATATCGTGGAAATAAACATCCAGAAAAAATCATCCCGGTGCCTCAAGTGCGGCGAGGAGTTTCGGCACGAACAGGAGCATCATTCGCTGCTCATGATAGAGGACAAGGACTTCCTCCGGGAGGACTATTGCGAGAAATGCTGGTCGGAGCGCTCGGACGGCGCTGACGCGGACAACGTATATTCGTGCTGGAAATCCAAATATGTGGACCCCTCCGTCGCCAGGGAGACACCGAGCGAGCAGTTTCTACCGCTATTGAACCTGTGTTATGAATCTATCGCCCAGGGCGACGCCGACGCCAGGGCCATGGCTTATATGTGCGCGCTGATACTGCGCCGGCAAAAGGTGTTCAGGTTCGTGCGGGAGGAGAAAGAGGAATCTCCGCCGACGAGCGTGCTGGTATTTTTTGACAAACACAACGACACACAGATCAGAATCGTCGATCCTCAGCTTACCGAATCACAGTTCCAGGATGTCAGGAAACGACTCGAGGCCATACTTGGACCTGAAGGAGACCGGGACGATGACGAATAATCCGGTTCCGCCCAACAAGCCGTATGTCTACGCATTCAGCACCAGGAGACTTGTTTTGCTGGCCTGCATGGTGCTGGCGCTCATTGCGCTCAGCCTTATGCTCGGTATCAGGATCGAGAAGTATCAGCGCTCTGCGGATATTGCATCCGTCGGAGCGGTCGGAGAGGTGTCGCCGGTCGAGCCAACCGGATCATCCCCGAAGGCCGAGCCCGCCGACTCAAAGCCCGGCGTTGCGCCTCAAAAAGCCGCGACAAAACCAAAAGCGGAGCCTGCGGCGACTTCCGATGTGAAAGGCAAGCCGGTCGAATCCGATTCGCAACCGAAGCCCAAGCCGTTGGTGTCGACAAAGGCGGCGCAAGCTGCTAAATCGGAGGCAAAGCCTGCGGTCGCGGCAAAGCCGACACGACCTTCTGCCTCTTCCGTCGAGAAGACGGTTCCCAGGGGACACTACGCCGTGCAGGTCGAATCGTCGCAGGATAGGGCAAAAGCCGGCCTGCAGGTGGAGTTGCTGAAGAAGAAGGGTTTTGCCTCATATCTGGAAGAGATCCAATTGGAGAACAGGGGCCTCTATTTCCGTGTGATGGTAGGACCGTTCCGGACCAGGGCCGAAGCGGTTAAGGCTCAGAGTGCCCTTGCCAAAGATTCAAGATTTGCCGGAAGCTATATCCGCTATCTCCCATAGAAGGCGGAATCCGCAATGCGCCGGCATGAGATGGACGTTTTTTCCCGCGGATTGAGACTTTTGCCCACTCGCTGGATATGGGAAATCCTACAACTCCGGTGCGACGGCGGATCGGGCGCGCCGGCATCATTTTTTTGGGTAAGCGGCCTGCTCTTTGAGATAGGCAAAGCAGGACGGTCTGGTTGGATATGAAAACACGCGACATAATTCCGCCTGTGGCGACCTCGGTGTTGCTCGCGGCCGCGTTTCCGAGTACAAGCGCATGGCCGCTTGCATACGTCGGGCTCGTTCCGCTGCTCTTGTGGCTGCAAGGCAAACAATATAAGCAGGCTTTTCTTGGCGGACTGCTGGCGGGCGCCGTGTTCTACGCGATTGTATTCGCCTGGTTCGCCACGCTGACGTATTGGGTCGGGAGCATCGTGTTGCTTGGCGTCGGACTTCTTTTTCTTTTTTTCGCCCTGTTTTGGGGTCTTGTCGCCGCAGGCGAACGTTTTTTCAACAGGTGGATGCCCGGCGCAATCGTTATCGTGTTTCCGGCAATATGGGTACTCATGGAATATGCACACAATCACATATTCACGGGATTCGGATGGGGCTCGCTGGGCTACACCCAGTGGAACAACCCGTGGGTGGCTCAACTGGCTTCAATAGGGTCGGTCTATGCCGTCAGCTTCTACGTGGTGGTCGTCAACGTCCTGATTTGCATGCTCCTTCGGCGCATCGGCAAGTTCACTTCCGCCTGGCCCCCGGCGGCGGCGATTATTGTTCTTTGCGTCGCGGTTCCCGTGTGGGGAAAGATGCATATGCAGGAGCCCGATATGTCTTCCTCCTTGCACGTGGGTATAGTCCAGCCGAATTTCTCGCTCGACGTGAAATGGAACGGTGAGTACAGTGCCCACATGCTTGAGGTGTTGGAAAGGCAGACCGAACTCGTCGCAGCCAAAGGGGCCGAGCTGGTTGTGTGGCCCGAGAGCGCGTTTTATGGATTCCTTGTCGATGAGATTGACAGGATAGGTGGAATCGCCCGATCGAACAATGTGTATCTGCTGACCGGCAGCAACCATTACGAAGGAGCGGACTGGGGCAGGGGAGACGAGATCATCTATTACAACTCGGCCTTCCTGATCGATCCCATGGGGCGCGAGCTTGGCAGATACCACAAGCGACATCTGGCGCCGTTCGGGGAATACGTGCCTCTGCGGGGGATATTGCCGTTTCTTGGGAAGCTTGTGCCCCAGATCTCCGATTTCACGCCCGGAGAAAACAACACACTTTTCGGCGTAAAGGGGAGAAACTTCCCCGTGCGCATATGTTTCGAAAAC
>CBFDAY010000389.1:0-2825 GCA_965602895.1 uncultured bacterium | reverse complement strand
CTTAGACGAGTGAGTATTTCGGGCCGCCGCCGCCTTCGGGCGGGGTCCACGTGATGTTGTTGTACGGGCACTTGACGTCGCATGTCTTGCAGTGGACGCAGTTTGAGGGGTTCAGCTTGAGGCTGGTCTTGCCGGTGGCCTCGTCGACCTCTTCTTCGTAGACGAACGCGGGGCAGAACTTCACGCACGCGCGGTTGTACTTCTTCTTGCATTCGTCCTCGTTGTCGCAGTACTCGCGGTTCTCGATCTTGAGGTGGCACGGCTGCTGCTCTTCGTGGACCGTGCCCGAGTGGTACACGTCGGTCAGCTTGTCGAACGTGAGCTTGCCGTCGAACGTCATCTTGTTGACGTCGTCGGGGTTCTTGCCGCCGTACCGTTCGGCGACGGTGGCCGTAGCCTTGTAGTCCTCGCCGGCTTTCATCGGGTCTATCAGGCCGCGCCCGCCGGTGATGAACTGTATGCCCGCATGGAATATGCCCGCGAAACGCCCGCGGTGGAATCCCTGGTGGAAGTTGCGGCATTTCCACATCTCTTCCTTGATGTAGCTGTTCCCTACGGCTTCCTCGTATTTGCCGAGCTGCGCGGCCGAGTTGTCGCCCTTTACGAGCGCCTCGAAGACGGCCTCGGCGGCCAGCATGCCCGACTTCATGGCCAGGTGGATGCCCTTGATCTTCATCGCGTTGAACAGCGCGGCCGAGTCGCCGACTATGACGCATCCGTCGACTGCGAGTTTCGGCACCGAGTACCATCCGCCGACGGGCACCGTCTTTGCGCCGTACTGCATGATCTCGGCGCCATCGAGGAGGTCTTTCACGAGCGGATGCGTCTTGAAAAGCTGGAAATACCTGTGGGGATCGACCTGCGGGTCGCGCGCGTCGAGGCCGGTCAGCAGGCCGAACGCGGCGAGGTTGTCCTTCATGCTGTAGATGAAGCCGCCGCCGTAGGTCTTGGTATCGTGCGGGAAGCCCATCGTGTGTATCACGTGGCCGGGCTTGAGCTTGCCGTCGGCCAGCTTCCAGACCTCCTTGACGCCCGTCAGGTAAGTCTGCGGGTTGCGGCCTTCGTCGAGGTTGAATTTTTCGATTAGCTGCTGCGTCAGAGTTCCGCGCGGGCCCTCGCCGAGCACGACGACTTTTGCGAGCAGGTCGTAGCCGGCCTCGAAGTTAGATTTCGGGTTGCCCTCCTGGTCGAGACCCTGGTCGCCCGTCCTGACGCCGGAGACCTTGCCGTCGTCGTAGAGAAGCTCGACGCCGGGAAAGCCCGCGAACACGTCCACTCCGGCCTCTTCCAACTGCTCGCCCATCCACCTGGTGAACTTGGCCAGCGATACGGTGTAGAACCCGTGGTTGTTGAGCGGAGGCGGAGTGATCGGCGCCTTTATCTTGCCGGTCCGGGTGAGCATGAGGACGTCTTCGGACTCGATTTTGCACTCGACTGCGCCGCAGTTCTCGTCGAAATCGGGGAACAGCTCGAATATGGTCTTCTTGTCGATCACGGCCCCGGAAAGCCCGTGCAGCCCGATCTCCTGGGCCTTCTCGATGAGCATAACCATGAATTCGTCGTCGAATTTCTCGCCCTCTTTTTTTCCGCTCTCGACGTCTTCGTTGTGCTTGCCGACAAGCCTCATAAGATGAAGGGCGGCGGCGAGGTTCGCCGGGCCTCCACCCACGAATAACACGTCAACTTCCATGCTTTCGCGTTCGACAGCCATCTTTCTTCTCCTATAAACTTGTTCGGCTCTTGGCCGCTTCGTCTTGGCCCGCCGCGTGTATGCCGGGATAATACTCAAAAACGGGAAAACTTGACATCAATTTTGAATGGTTTTTGAACCGACAACATCTTCCCATCCCAACGCACTAGCCGGGGTGGATGGGAAGAGACAATGCGTCCTGTGGCCAAAACCATAGATATTATAACGGCTTGCAACTGCCCCTGTCAAGCATGCTCACGGTAAAATATGGTATACTATCCGGAAGCGAGAGAACCCTTTCCGCCTGTTGGAAATCATGTTGAGACGAGGCCGGCGCCAAGCGACCGGTGGGCGAGACATGAAAAAGCCGAAGATAATCTGCTGGGACCTCGACGAAACCCTCGGCTACTTCCGGGATATCAATTCCGTGAGGGACAAGCTGGCATTCCCCGAATCCGAAGATTCGTACGTTTTCCGCGCTGATATCATAAAGACTCTCAATCGAATGATTGACAAAGGGTACCGCCACATTGTGGCAAGCTCCGCCAAGCTGCACTATACCGAGGGGATAATACGGGCGGTTTGCCTTGACACCTATTTCGACCGGATTTTCGGCAGAAAAGATGTAACCGACGGCATGTGGGGCAAAAAGTACTTTCCCGCCGCCGAATTCTTCCAATTGAACGAAACCGAAGCGCGCTCCAATATGCTGACCATTGCAAACTCGGCTTCGGACGAACCAATCGATATCGATATTGTCTTCGTTCACGATGAGAGGCCGCTGGAAGAGAGCGCGCTGGTGTACGAGATGATAGCCGAGGCCCTCTGGACGCTGGGCGATGGCAGTTTCAGGCGGGGATTCGACGTGCTTTTTGAAAAGGGCGCGAGAATTACGTGCCTCGACAAAGACTTCGATTTCATGCTCGTTTCGGCCGAGGCGCCTCCCGGCATTGCCATGGACATGGGGTATAAGAACTCGCCCTGCACCGAAGGGCTCACGATTCCGATCATTATGAACATTCGCGCCAAGTGATCTCCTCACCCGTCCCTCGCCCGCTCGGCGTGGGTCCCGGCGACCTTGCTTCAATGCCGACAAATGCTTTTCCCCCATTTTTTGAGTCTTTTCCGCGTCCCA
>CBFDAY010000388.1:0-2838 GCA_965602895.1 uncultured bacterium | reverse complement strand
TGCTCAGGCCCGTCTGGCCGTGCTCGAGCAGGAATCGGTAGCGCTTGTTCGACTCGCGCGCGTTTGCAAAGCCCGCGTACTGGCGCATCGTCCACATGCGGCCACGGTACATCGTGGGCTGCACGCCGCGCGTAAACGGGTACTCCCCGGGAAAGCCGAGGTTCTCTTGATAGTCGGATTCGTCCACATCGAGGGGCGAGTAGACCCGCCTGAGTTCTATGCCCGAGTCGGTCTCGAACTTCTCGGAGCGCTCGGGGAATTTTTCCAGGACCTTGCCGAGGGTTTTCTCTTCCCACTCTTTGCGAAGTTTCTCCAGATCTTTTCTATTCATCGTCCTTGTCCTTTGGGGTGTTTGGCCGATTACGCCGGAGGGTGAAAGGTCGGGGTCCGATCATTCGCCGATGACGATGAGCGGAACACCCTCATTCACGCTGTCTCCGTTTGAAACCATGATCTCCTTGACGGTTCCCGCCACGGGCGAGGAAATATTGTTCTCCATTTTCATCGTTTCGATAACCATGAGCGTATCGCCGACTTTGACGGTGTCGCCGACGCTGACTATTACCTCGATGATGAGGCCGGGCAGAGGCGCCCTGATCGTGGTCAGGCCGCCGGAGGTTTCGACCGCCGCCTCGGGCTTGCGGACCGGAGCGGCCGCGGGAGCCGCTACCGCAGGGGGAGGCTCGTTAACCACCGTCATTTGCGGCGCTTCGGCCGCGGTGAGGTTCTTGAGGCCGATTTCGTACGGCGTGCCGTTGACGGACACAAGCGCGCTCTCGGCGCTGATCTTCGTGACCTCGACCAGATACGCTTTCTCGTTGAGCACAATCTCGAATCTCTTCACGAAAGGATGCCTCCTGCTTTTTCCGCCTCAGGCTCAGAGAGGGATGTTCCCGTGTTTTTTTGGCGGATTTGTGTCGCGCTTGTTCTGAAGCATCTCAAGCGCCGTTATGAGTTTCGACCTCGTCTCGCGAGGCTCGATCACCTCGTCGACATATCCCACTTCGGCCGCGATGTACGGGCTTGCGAACTTGTCGCGGTATTCCTGTGCGAGTTCGGCGCGGGCGGCCTCGCCGTCTTCGGCCTCCTTGATTTCTTTTCTGAACACGATGTTGACCGCGCCGTCGGGTCCCATGACCGCGATCTCGGCCGACGGCCAGGCATAGTTGATGTCGCAGCGAATGTGCTTGGACGACATCACGCAGTATGCGCCGCCGTATGCCTTGCGCGTTATCACGGTGATGCGCGGAACTGTGGCCTCGCAGTAGGCATAGATAAGTTTGGCGCCGTGGAGGATGATGCCGCCATACTCCTGCGCGGTTCCGGGAAGGAAGCCGGGCACGTCCTCGAACGTTATTATCGGGATATTGAACGCATCGCAGAATCGCACGAAGCGCGCGCCTTTTTTCGACGCGTTTATGTCGAGGCATCCTGCCTGCGTCATCGGCTGGTTGGCGAGGATGCCGACGGACTTTCCGCCGAGCCTTGCGAAGCCGACTATTATGTTTCGCGCGTAGTTGGCGTGAACCTCGAGGAACCGGCCGTCGTCGGCAACCGAGCGGATGACGTTGTACATGTCATAAGATTCTTTCGGGTTGTCGGGGATAATGGAGTTCAGCGAGTCGTCCATCCGGTCGGCGCTGTCGCTCGTGGGCGTATAGGGCGCGTCTTCCATGTTGTTCTGCGGGAGGTACGAGAGCAGATCGCGTACCATCTGCAGGCAGCTCTTCTCGTCCGGCATTGCGAAATGGCACACGCCGCTGCGGGTCGAGTGGGTCGCCGCGCCGCCGAGCTCTTCCTGTGTGACCTCCTCGTACGTCGTCGCCTTTATCACCTGCGGGCCGGTTATGAACATGTAACTCGTCTTGTCGACCATGAAGATGAAGTCGGTCAGTGCGGGCGAATACACCGCGCCGCCGGCGCACGGCCCCATTATGACCGAGATCTGCGGCACGACGCCCGAGGCGAGCGTGTTGCGCAGGAATATGTCGGCGTACCCGGCGAGGCTCTCGACGCCCTCCTGGATGCGCGCGCCGCCTGAATCGCTCAGGCCGATTATCGGCGCGCCGTTGCGCATCGCGTGCTCCATCAGTTTGCACACCTTTTCGGCGAAAGCATGGCCGAGCGTGCCGCCGACGACGGTGAAGTCGTGCGCGAACACGTAGACTAAGCGACCGTTGATTTTGCCGTAGCCGGTCACAATGGCGTCGCCGAGGAATTTCTTGTTTTCCATTCCGAAATGCGTGCAGCTGTGTTGAACAAATGCGCCGATCTCGGTGAAAGAGCCATCGTCGAGAAACTGCTCGATCCTCTCGCGTGCGGTGAGCTTGCCCTTCTCATGCTGCGCGTCGATGCGTTTTTGGCCGCCGCCCTCCAGCGCCTTCTCGCGCAGGCTCCTCAGCTTTTCTATCTGTTCCGAAGTGGACATCCGCGTCTCCTTGAAAAGTGTCTGGCTTTAGGGACTGTCCCACAGTTATCGCAACCATAAGGGGACAGTCCAGAATCTACGGCCTTCGACAAGCTCAGGCCCGTAATTCTTGGGACAGTCCTTTTCGTGAATTCGAACCTACAAATTGCATCTATAACCTGTAGGTGCGAATTTATTCGCACAACATGCCGTGGCAACCTGAAAATTTCGCCAATTGCCGGATAAACTTTTGCTCCGGTCCTATCTCAAAAGCACTATCAGGAATCACTTGCAGACTGCAGAAGGGGGGTGAGGTGAATCCATGCGACTTGCCGCCCCCAAAAGCGCGGCTAGTCTATCACAAAGCCCAAAAATGTGTCAAGAAGCTGGGAGCGGCGAGTCGCCGCAGACAGGAGATACTTCGTATCTCT
>CBFDAY010000387.1:0-2853 GCA_965602895.1 uncultured bacterium | reverse complement strand
TGTCCCTGCCATTGATATTATATATCCTGCCGAGGCGGGATATGGCGCTTGAAAACCCCCTCTTTTCATGAATACTAGCAGAGCGCCACGACCCTGTCAAGCGGCTTCATCGGCAATCTCGCGCGAGGTCGCAACTCCGGCTTTCGCTATGACTTATCGGGTCGGTCGATGGGGCCAAGAGCGTCATTGCGAGGCTCCCTCCGTCTTTTCCATAGGCAGAAATTTCCTATTGACAGCACTAGATATGGTATGTTATAGTCCCCATGCCACAGGATAAGCTACTATGCTAAATGCACGGAATCCAAGAAACAGCTCTATTAGGACAAGGCCGGAGGGCAGGGAGCCCACGATCCTAATCGATCCGGCCCCATTTTCGATCCGACCGATTCCGCTGAAGGCGCTCCGTTCTAGATCCCCCCGTCATGCAGGGCTTCTCGATTGACTTTCGGATCTGCACGTAGTAGAATATCCAGTAGGCCAGGGATGAACATTCATCGCCGGGCGTTTTTCATCTGGAGGAGTGTTCAGTCAAATTTTTTCGGATTGCCTTTGAGCGGTGGAGATTTGATAACTTTCTGATCATCCAGGACTTACGCGCAGTATTATTAGGAGGAAGCCGGTAATGGCCGACGCAAAAGTCGCAAAAAAGGCGAACGCGAAAAGAGCGCAAGCGCTAAGTTGTCCAACGACGCCCAAGGCAGAGATCGAATTGACCGTGAACGCTCTTAAGGTCTTGGAAAAACGATACTTAAAGAAGGACAACGACAGCCGGCCCGTCGAGCGCCCCCAGGACATGTTCTGGCGTGTGGCGTGGACGATCGCCCTTGTGGACAGGCAGTACGACGCAGACGCCGACGTAGTCGCGATGGCCAAGGAATTCTATCATTTAATGACGAATATGGAGTTCATGCCCAACTCGCCCACCCTCATGAACGCCGGCCGCGAACTGGGACAGCTTTCGGCATGCTTTGTTCTGCCCGTCAATGACTCGATGGAGAGCATCTTCGAGGCGGTCAAAAACACGGCGCTTATCCACAAAAGCGGCGGCGGCACGGGATTTTCTTTTTCCCGTATTCGGCCGAAAAACGACGCCGTCCTCTCCACAAGGGGAATATCAAGCGGGCCCATATCGTTCATGAAGGTGTTCGATATGGCGACCGAGACAATTAAGCAGGGCGGCACCCGCCGAGGCGCCAACATGGGCATTCTGCGTGTCGATCATCCCGATATTCTGGATTTCATCGTCGCCAAGGAAAACGAGGACCAGCTCAACAACTTCAACATTTCAGTGGCGATTACGGACAAATTCATGAAAACCCTTGAGGCCGACGGCGAGCACGAACTCGTTAATCCGCGTACCGGCGAAGTGACGGAGAAGCTGAAGGCCGGCGAAGTGTTCGACATGATCGTGAACGGCGCCTGGCTCAACGGCGACCCGGGGGTAATCTTCCTCGACAAAATCAACGCGGCGAATTCCACTCCCGAGGTCGGCGAGGTCGAGAGCACGAACCCGTGTGGAGAGCAGCCCCTGCTGCCGTACGAATCCTGCAACCTGGGCTCGATAAACCTTGCGAAGATGCTGATAAAGAGAAACAGCCATTACGAAATAGACTTCCCCAAGCTCGCACACACCGTGCGCACGGCCGTTCACTTTCTCGACAACGTAATAGACACAAACAAGTATCCGCTGCCCGAGATCAGTGAGATGACGCTCGCCAACCGCAAGATAGGGCTCGGCGTGATGGCCTTCGCCGACATGCTCGTACGGCTGGGCATCCCATATAATTCAGATCGCGCCCTCGAGGTCGCCAAAGAAGTAATGTCATTCATACAGGAGAAATCCCACGACGAATCGTCGCGCATCGCCGAGGCGCGCGGCTCGTTTCCGAACTACGAAAAGAGCGTATATGCGGATTCCGGCCGCCCGATGCGCAACGCGACCGTAACCACGATAGCGCCGACGGGAACGATCAGCATAATCTCCGGATGCTCGAGCGGAGTGGAGCCGATATTCGCCATAGCGTTCACTCGCCACGTACTCGACAACGACCAGCTCGTCGAAGCGCATCCCATCTTCCGGGAGACGGCGAAGGAAAAGGGGTTTTTCACGCCTCAACTCATGAAAGATATAGCGGAGGCCGGCGGGATCAAGGACATGGAGGAAGTCCCCCCCGACGTGAAGAAGCTTTTTGTGACGGCTCACGATGTCTCGCCGGAATGGCACATAAAGATGCAGGCGGCGTTCCAGGCTCACACCGACAACGCCGTGTCCAAGACGGTCAATTTCCCGAACAGCGCCACCCGAGAGGACGTTGAGAAAGTATATAGGCTGGCCTATCAGCTCGACTGCAAAGGGGTGACCATCTTCCGCGACGGCAGCCGCAGCCGGCAGGTGCTGACCAGAAGCCTGGCGAAAAAAGGCGCCGCCCAATCGCATACCGTTGAGATCGAGCCTCGTCCGCGCCAGAACGTAACCCACGGCACAACCGAGAAAGTCTTGACCGGATGCGGCAACCTGTACGTCACCGTCAACTCCGACTCCGAGGGAATTTGCGAGGTGTTCACAAGCACGGGAAGGGCCGGTGGATGCCCGTCGCAATCGGAGGCGACGAGCAGGCTGGTTTCGCTGGCGCTCAGGTCGGGCATCAGTGTTGACGCCATGGTAGAACAGCTCAAGGGGATTAGATGCCTTTCGACCGTGAGCAGGAAAAAAACAAATCCGGAAATAGAATGTCTCTCGTGTCCCGACGCAATCGGCAGGGCAATCGGGAAATACATCAAGAATCCCAATAACTTCCTGAGAAGCGAAGCGACATTCAAGGAGCCGGAGATGACGACCGGCATTGAGCAAAA
>CBFDAY010000386.1:0-2885 GCA_965602895.1 uncultured bacterium | reverse complement strand
CGCTTCTTTGTAATTTCTCAGCAGGAATATTCTGCGCCCAAATCGATGGTTGGAAAAAAGTGAGCAATCGCGCCGACGCTTAGCCGTGAGTGTGGGGGTGGTCCTCGCCGTGATGCCTGTGGAAGTGCGGGTGTCCGTGTCGCCGGCGCTCGTGGAAGTGACCATGTTCATGGATGAGGTTGTGGCGGGCGAGGAAATCGGTGTCGGTCAGTATCTCCGCCGTGCTTCCTTCCCGCACGATTGTCCTGCTCTCACCCAGGACGATTATGCGGTCGGCGACTTCGTCGACGAGATGCATGTCGTGAGTGGCAACCAGCATTGTCTTGCCCCTGTCTTTGAGATTGAAGAATATGTCGATCAACTGGGTCGAACTCCGGGGATCGAGCCCGGCGGTGGGTTCGTCCAACATCAAAACGCAGGGGTCCATCGCGAGCGCGGTCGCAAGGGCGACTTTTTTCTTTTCGCCCTGGCTCAGATGCTGGGGTGTCCGATGTTTAAGGTGGATAAGGTTGAGCTCTCCGAGCGTCTCGTCCGCGCGGGCGAGCGCCTCCTCTTTCGAGAGCCCAAGGTTGAGCGGCCCGAACATGACGTCGTCGAGTACCGAGGTCGAGAACAACTGGTGCTCCGGATTCTGAAACACGAACCCGATCCGCCTTCGGATCGAAGATACGGTCTCGGGACCCAGTTCGACCCCATCCACACGAATCAGTCCGCTGCCCGTATAGACTCCGACCATGCAGAGGAGCAGCGTTGATTTTCCGACGCCGTTGGCGCCCATCAGCGCCACAGTCTCGCTGGAGCGGACCTCGAAGGAGGCGCCTGCCAGGGCGAGGTGTCCGCCGGGATAGTTAAACCTGAGGTCGATGACCTCTATTGCCGGCCTGTTTGAGCTTTGTATTTCCGCGCTGAGGTTCATTTTGAAGGTTTGATCGTATTTTCCTGCCGGGCGGCGCCCTGCGCCCGGTCAGGCGTCTGCCCGGCCGTCGGGCTCATCGGCCGAATCGACGCGCATGCGCCCTCCGCCCCCGGAGAACCAGATGAAATATCCCAACGGCAGGGCCGCCAGCAGGGCAAGCAGGCTTATCACCTGAGACAATGTGAACCCGAGAAGCACCTGTGGATTGTCGCCCCGCACGAATTCGATCGCAAACCTGGCCATGGCATACATGGTCACATAAAGCCACGCCACTTGTCCGCGGGAGGTCCTGCGATTCCGGAACCACATGAGCGCCAGGAATATGCCGAAAGTGGCAAGCGATTCGTATATCTGTGTCGGATGCCGCAGTTGATCGAGATGGGGGAATTTGACGGCCCACGGCACCCATGTCGGCGTGCCGTAGCAGCATCCGCTCATGAAACATCCGATTCGCCCTATCGATTGGCCCAGCGCTATGCTCGGCGCGGTCACATCCATCATAGCCGGGATCGAGACATGCTTTAACTTGCAGAAGATAATGCCGGCGGCGATCGCGAAGATGAGCCCACCGTAGAATACCAGCCCCGTTTGCTGCAGCTTGAGCAGTTCGCGAGGATGCGCGAGCGTGTATTGAAGGTCGTAGAAAACGATGTGAAACAGCCGCGCCCCCAAAATCGAAGACAGGATGACCAAGATGCCCATGTCGGCGATGAATTCCGGCATTATTCCCTCGCGCTCCGCCGCCCGCATGGCGAGATAAATGCCCGCAAGAAAGGCGACGGCTAAGAGCGCGCCGTATGTATAAAGGCTAATGGGTCCGATCCTAAGCAGTACCGGATACATTCTCGGTCCTTTCTTTTTCCCCCTGGAAAAAGCTAACCATAAGGAGCGCCACGCCGACGCTCACGGCCGAATCGGCGATGTTGAAAGTGGGCCAGAAACTGAAGTTGATGAAATCGATCACGTAGCCAAGCCGGAACCTGTCGATCAGGTTTCCCAGTGCGCCGCCCAGTATCAGGCTGCAACCGATTGAGAGCAAGGCGCCGCGCGGACTGACTGTCAGGTAGAAGTACAACACGGCGAGCATGCTTAACATGGTTACGATCATGAAGACTTCGGGAATCCTGTCCTGGAAAAGACCGAAGGCGATACCGTTGTTGTGAATGCGGGTTATCGATAAGAAATCCGGTATCACTACGATCGAATCATGGAGGTATAGGCGTCGTACGACAATCGCTTTTACGATCTGGTCGGCGCCGGCAGTCAAGGAGAGGATAGACAGAAAAAGCGGTAGCCTCAGCGAAGGCGTCGGCGCGATGAAAGCATGAGCCTCACCCTTCACGGCGTCGCGCGTGCTTTGGGCCGGTTTTTCCTCCACAACATCTCGGCCGTCTCCACCGCCCGGCTCAGTACTTCTTTTCTGATTTGCGCGCGCATTCAATACACAGCCTCGCGTAGGGGACGGCCTCCAGGCGCTCGACATTGATTTTGCCGTCGCAGGACACACATTTTCCGTAAATGCCTTCTTCGATTCTCTCCAGCGCTTCCTCGATCAAACGTATGCGTTCGTTTTCGCCGGAGGCGATGTTGAGCTCCATCTCGCGCCCGAAGTTGTCGGTGCCCACGTCGGCCATGTGATATGAATAGCCCGAAAGGTCGCCCGAAGATTCACGTTGAGAACGGTTCAGGTTGTTCTCAGAGAGGTGCTGAAGCCCGTGGCCCAAGCTGGCCCGCAATTCCTCAAGGTGTTTTTTCATTTTTTTTAGTAATCTTTTATTCATTGCCGCCTCCCAACTCGGCTACGCATCTGGCGCACAGCGAAGAATGTTGTTCGGATTCTCCTACCGTTTCGCTGTAGTTCCAGCAGCGATTGCACTTCGTTCCGTCCGCCCTGCGAACGGCGATAACGACATGATCGTCGTTTATCGCGATATCATCCGGCAGGGCCTCTCCGGGTGGAAACAGATCG
>CBFDAY010000385.1:0-2897 GCA_965602895.1 uncultured bacterium | reverse complement strand
CAGCTGCTCGGGTTTTTTTTCGGTGATTTTTATGAGATGATAGCCGAAGTCGGTCTCGACGATATCGCTTACCTCGTCCGGCGGCAGCGAGAAGGCGGTGTCTTCAAAGGGCTTCACCATTTGCCCGCGCCCGAAGTAGCCCAAGTCTCCGCCCTTGGCGCTGCTCGGGCAATGGGAGAACTCTTTGGCGAGGGCGGAGAAATCCTGGCCCTCATCCAGCTTCCGGCGGATGCCTTCTAGTTCCTCGCGGGCTTTGGCCTTTTGCGATTCATCCGCGTTCGGCTCCACCTTGATTAGAATGTGGCTGGCCCTTACCTGCTCGGGCTGTTTGAAAAGGTCCGGGTTGTCTTCGTAGTAGCTTTTGCTTTCCTCATCAGATATCGTGATATTTTTTGCGATGTGCTCTTCGATGAGCTGCCGGACAGCCTTGCCGCGCTCGAATTGGGATCTTATCGTCTCCTCGGAGAGATTCATCTTTGTGAGCGCGTCTCTGAAGGCGTCCTCGCTGGGATACCGTTGTTTCAGCGTCGCCAGGTGTTGATCTATCTCCTCCCCGCCCACGTTGATATTCTGGTTTTTGCTGTCCTGGTACAGCAGCTCGGCCTCGATGAGTGTTTCGAGGGCCTCCTTGCGGATTTCCCCCATCTCGGTATCGGCGATGGATTTTCCCATCGTGGAATACTGCCATCGGAAACGGCCCACCTCTTTTTCAAGATCCGCCGCCGAGATCGTTGTTCCGTTGACAATTGCGACCGTTTCTTCCGAAATAGAGCTGTCCTCGGCCGATGCCGGGAAAGCCATCACCGCAAGCGCCAGAATCGCCGCCACCGCGCAAGTCCACCTCATATGTCTTGTCCGCATTAGTCCTCCTCCTTTACACCTGGAAAAATTTCAGAGCAAAAACAATATGCCTCCACATAGTATATATCCACGCTTTCTCCGGCGCAATAGGAAAACCACGCGAAGACGATGCGCTCAAGATTATCTTGCGCGACCGCATAAGTCAAGCAGAAAATCGCTTTCCATCGTCGCCGGGAGGTGTCTTCGGTGTGGCGTGAGGGGGTGCAGCCCGCACCTGAAATGAATACGATTGGAATCTATTACTCAATGACGGAGTTGCAGACGGAGCCGAGGAAAAAGTTGTCCGACCACCAAGGATGCTTGTCCCCGAGGCGGACCACAACCAAATCAAGGCTCGGCACAACGTAGATCCTCCGATCGTTTCTTCCCATTGCGGCAAACGCGTCGGCGGGAACATCGGGCCACTGAAGCCCCCACATGTTGAGCCAAAACAGGTAGCCGTAGAACGGATTTTCGTCTTGGGACGGCTGTGTCGATTCCATGATCCAGTCCCGGCTGATGATCTGCCCGTCCTCCCACGCTCCCTCGCGCAGGTATAGATAGCCGAACTTGGCAAACTCGCGGGCCGAGGCTATCACCGACTGGTAGGTGAGCGTGTTGCCCGCCCGGTCGGTCATCCAGTCGGCGTCCCACATGCCGATGCGGTTCCACAGCCGGTCCCGGGCGTAGTCCGCCGCCTGCATCCCGCTGGCCTGCAGTATAAGCTCCGAGAGGACCTGGCATGCGATGTTGTTGTAGACCCACGCCGTGCCGGGAAAACGCTCCATCGGCACGCTCAAGGCGAACGCAGTCTGATCGGGCCTCGTGACCAGCCACCAAGGGTCCACAATCGGGCTCCAGTAAAGCCCCGAATTCATGCTCAGCAAGTGCTTGATAGTGACGGTGCTATGCTGCCAGTCGCGCCATTCGGGAACAAACTCGGAAACCGGGCGGTTAACATCGCTGATGAGTCCGTCGTCTATGAGCATCCCCACGATGGCGCTAGTAAAGCTTTTGGCTATCGAAAAACCGCGCTGTGTGGTCGTTGGGCCCCAACCCACGACGTACCATTCCTGCACTAAATAACCGTTGCGAATCACGAGCACCGCCGTCGCGCCGCTCATGGAGGCATACTGTATGGCACTGAGCAGCTTTTCGCCGTCCATCCCTTGGGCTTCCGGTGTGGAGACCGCCCAATCTATAGTGGGCCAGGGCGCGACTGCAGCGGGTTGAGAAGCAGCGCGGCGTTCCACCGGAAGGTCCGGGCAAGCGGGAAAAGACGCAGGGAATTCCGGGTTCAGGTGGTAGATGGATTCCCGGGCCTGGCGGGAAAGCGTCGTGTTTTCCTGCGCCCACGATGCGTTCACCGCCGCAATATTAAGCGCAAGACATAGAAAAGCGACACAAACCTTTTTCATGTTGTCTCCTCTCAATTGCGTTCTCACCATGTATGATACAGCAACGGGCCGGATTTTGCCAGAAATTGCCGGCCCTTGGTGATGACGCTGCGTGCGGCGAGGCGGTTGTGATATCATACGGGTTGCATCCGAGGGTCCGCTATCGAGCGGGCGGACAGATGCTGGAATAAGGACTTCGGCATGGAAAACCCGGTACTCCAAAAAGCGCGGTCGACGGCGCGGTTTCTTGCCACTGACATGCGGCTGGGTATTAAGAACCTCTTTCTGCCGGCATTCTGTCGGAGGTGCGGCGTCAGGATTCTTACGGAGGACAACCTGTACTTCTGCGACGACTGCTGGTCGACGATCGAGATGATCGCTGAGCCCAAATGCCCGCGTTGCGGGAAGCCCCATTCGGTTCGCGCGGGCTTCGATCCCATCGAGAGTTTCGTTTGTTCCGAGTGCTCGGCGCGAAAGCTGTGGGTCGGCGACACTTACGCTGCGGGCATACATGCGGGCGTGCTGCGCGATGCGATTCACCTGCTCAAGTTCGGGCGAAAGCGCCTCATCGCCGAGCCGCTCGCGCGGCTGCTGATCGAGAGCGCTTTGCCGGAGTTCGACCACGAGGCGTATGATTTTTTTGCCGCTGTCCCCCTGCAT
>CBFDAY010000384.1:0-2904 GCA_965602895.1 uncultured bacterium | reverse complement strand
CTGATTGTCAACGATGAAAAAACCGGCCACTCCAAACAGCGCACATGCTATCAGAAGCTTGATGAGGGCGGGCTGAAACGAGGACATGCGCATGCTGAGCCTGAGCGCCTTGAGTCTGGCGGAGGCAACTTTAGCCCCGCGATGCGGCTCTTCGTCGGCGTCTACGGGTTTGGCGTCGAGAGCAGCAATACGCTTTTTTTGGTCCGGGGTAAGTACCATCAGAAATAGCTTACCAGAAACGAGTTCCAACAGTCAATCTTTTTCATATTTCTTCCCTCCGCCGGTGGCCGGCCCGGGAGGCCGGAGGTGGAGGAAATTATGTGGAAGATGTATAATCACGTCGTCTATATCCTCACGATGCCGGTACTCCACAGGGGGGATCGTCGAATGAAAAGGAAAACGCGACAACGTAGACCCCGCCTCGTCTACGAGGGGGAGGCGCTCAGGGCGATCGCTTTCCCCCTGGGCGGAATCGGCGCCGGACAGGTGGCCATCTGCGGCGACGGCGGGCTCAGACAGTGGCAGATTTTCAACAACATCAGCCACAACGCGCACGTGCCGCACTCATTTTTCGGAGTCTGCGCGGGCGGGGCAAAATCGCGACGGCTCGCCAGAGTGCTCCAGTCGAGAGCGCGATATGACGATAAATTCGAGGCGGCGCCTTCGATCTCCGATCACATTGTGCCGCGGGCGTCGAGGCTCCTTCTCGAGGAACTTCCCGGCGTCGAAAGCATTATGTTCGTCGGAGAATATCCTGTTGCGGAAATCCGCTATTCGCTGCCGGAACTGCCGATTGATGTGCGCCTGAGCGCTTACTCGCCTTTTGTGCCACTCGACCCGGACGATTCCGGTCTGCCCGCCGCGATTTTCCACTTCGATCTCACAAACCCGACCACGGAGAGGATCGAGGCGTCGATACTGATGAGCCAGCAAAAAGCCGTCGGCTGGGACGGCTCATCTGAGATTGACGGGAATCTCCACCCCGGATTTGGCGGCAATTGCAATAAAGTCGGTCGCGGCGACGGGCTCACGGCGGTAAACCTGACGAATCCGAGCCTGCCCGGCGATCACCCCCGCAACGGCCAGATGCTCATCGCTGCGCTGGATAAGAACGCCTCGGCCGCCACCCAATGGATCGACCCGGGCGGACTGTGGGCGGATTTCAGGGCCGACGGACGCCTCAAGGTTTCGGCCGAGGGCGGGCCAAGCCCCCGAGGGCAAACAATCAATGCGGCAATCGCCTGCCCGGTGGTGTTGGAACCCGAATCCGAAAAGAGGATCACCTTCCTTCTCACATGGTATTTCCCCAACAGGTACGTTGACTGGGAGCAACCCACATTCGAGCAAGAGCCGGATATTGGGAAAAGCAGGCTGTGGCTGGGCAACCACTACGCCTCGCGCTTTGATTCCGCCCTCGCGGTGGCCGAATACGTCCGCGACAACATCGAGCGATTCGATGACGCGGCGGAAAAATTCCGGATAGCAATGTACGATTCCACCCTGCCTACCCCTGTCATCGATGCCGCTTCCTCGCAGATCTCCGTGTTGCGCTCGCCCACCTGTTTTCTCGACGCCGACGGGCGTTTCTATGGATTCGAGGGCTGCTGCGGCGCCAGCACCGAATACATCGGCGATAAGGGCGGGTGCTGTCCGCTCAATTGCACGCACGTGTGGAACTACGCGATCACCGCCTCGCGCCTTTTCCCCCAGCTCGAGCGCTCGATGAGAGAGATGGAATGGCTCTCCCAGCAGCATGAGAGCGGCTACCTGCCCCACCGCGTGGTCGTGCCGCTGTATCTCCGCAGGCCCTGGGACAAATGGGTCGGCGGTCCGCCCTATCCCGCGCTGGACGGGCTTCTCGGCGCAATTCTCAAGAGCTACAGGGAGTTTCGCGCCTCCGGCAATGCGCAGTGGCTCGCCTCGTTATGGAGCCATATCCGGCTGGCGATAGACCATGCGGTCGAGCGTTATGACCGAGGCGACGGAGTGATCCACGGCCCGCAGCCGTGCACCTACGACGTCGAGATCGAGGGCCCCAACAGCTTCATCGAATCGCTCTACCTGGCGGCTCTGCGGGCGGCCGAGGAGATGGCGAAGGTGCTGGGAGACACCGAATCGGCAAAGAAATACCGCGCCCGATACGGCAAGGGCCGAAAGGCCGCCGATGGGCTGCTGTGGGACGGCGAATACTACGTCCACAGGCACGATCCGGAGACCGAGTCGGTTCAGGCCTACGGCCGCGGCTGCCACGCCGACCAGCTTTTCGGCCAATGGTGGGCGCACCTTTTGGATCTCGGCCACATCCTGCCGCCGGCCCGCGTGCGGCGGGCACTGTCTTCCATCGTGAAACACAATTGCCGCACCGATTTCTCCGATCACCGGCAATTTCCCCGCCGCTACGTCCGCGACGACGAGGCGGGGATGCTGAACTGCACCTGGCCCAAAGGCGAGCGCCCCGACACGCCGCTCCTTTATTCCGACGAGGTCTGGACGGGAATAGAGTACGAGGTGGCGGGCCTGCTCCTTTTCGAGGGCATGGTCGATGAGGCGCTCGACATTGTGTCAAGCGTGCGCAAACGTCACGACGGCCGCTTGCGCAGCCCGTGGAACGAGGTCGAGTGCGGCGACCATTACGTACGCGCGATGAGCAGTTGGGCGCTGATCGAGGCGGCCGCCGGCTACGTGCACGAAGCCTCAAAAGACCTCATCGAGTTCGCGCCGCGCATCTCGCCGGAGAATTTCAGGTGCTTCTTCGCAACCGCGACGGGCTGGGGCCAATATTCGCAGCGAATGAAAGACGACGGCATGACGGCCCGGCTTTCGGTCTCCGGCGGGAGGGTTGCCGTGCGCGAGCTTCGCCTTGCTTGCGGATCGGCCGGGAAGGCCACCGCGAAAATCGGATCC
>CBFDAY010000383.1:0-2908 GCA_965602895.1 uncultured bacterium | reverse complement strand
GCTGCGGGCGATCATGGAGGAGGTCATGCTCGACATCATGTATGAAACCCCCTCCAAGAGCGACATCAGCGGATGCGTAATCAACGCCGCGGTTGTCTGCAAGCAAGAGGAGCCGAAGCTCGTATACATCAGCCGAAAGCGTTCGGCCTGATCGAACAGAGAATTTCAGAAAGAAAGAGGCGGCCTCGGAGCCGCCTTTTTTTGGATTTGAACCTCAAAAAGGAGCCGTCGCTCGCAGGAGTCGATATGCTCCGAGGGCCGGCGGCGGATAATCCTTTTTTCGTGCCGGGGCGAAGAGATGAAAATCACCTCCACCGAATACATCGTCAGCGCACACACCATCTCGCAGTTCCCGAAGGACAACCGGTTCGAGATAGCCTTCGCCGGGAGGTCCAACGTCGGCAAGTCGTCGTTGCTTAATTGCCTCGCCGGAAAATCGGTCGCGAAAATCAGCGGCACACCGGGCAAGACACGCGCCATCAACTTTTTTCTCGCCGACGATAAGTTCTATCTTGTAGACCTGCCCGGCTATGGGTATGCGCGGGTATCCAAAAAGATGAGGCGCGACTGGCAGGGATTGATAGAGGGATATATAGGGAACAGACCCAACCTCAGGGCGGCCGTCGTGATTATCGACGCCCGCCGCGAGACCATTCCCGACACCGACGTGCAGATGATGGATTATCTCGTTTCCGTAGGCGTCCCGTGCATTCCCGTCTTCACGAAAGTCGACAAGTTGAGCAGGTCAAAGGTCGCCCAAATGAAGAAAACCCGCGCTCGGCAGCTTCCCAAGGGGGCGGAGCCGATCCTCTTTTCCGCCGTCACGCGAGAGGGCCTTGCCGATCTTCGGAAGCGGATCGCCGGCTATCTTGCTTGAGCTTCAGCTTCTTCCTCTGAGACATCATATATGAAAATGGAGTGACCGAGAACTTCCTCCGGTTCCAATTCCCTGAGCCAGTCGTGACAGTGCCGATCATCCAGATATAGGTTTTGCAAGTAAGTGGCGCTGACTACCCAGAGGCCGGGCGAAGGTTCGCAGTCGTTCAAGTCGGCATTTTCCAAACCGTAGTATCCTATCACGTCAGGGTGCCCGAAGTATTTTATCTTTGCGCTCGCTATATCATTTTTCTTCAGATAGTCTTCAAGGTCGTGCAGTTTCTGGCCCCAGTCGAGGTTGGAGTCCACAAGATATTTGTACCCGTTGCCCGGACCCCCGACAAATTCGTTGAAATAAGCGAGGTAATTAGGGTGGATCCAAAATGCCGAGCCCGCATACCACGCACACAGGAAAGCCAGCGCCCATTTCCATTTCGCCGGACGCGTAGTTGCGACCTTCCCGGCCAGGATGCACAGCAAGGGAAACAGGGGCAGGATATATCTGATCCCGATGTTTATCCTGGTCGGCAGCGAGAAGAAAATGACTATGGGAAGCATGGAAAGCAGCAGGAAGCTCTCGCTCTGCTTCCGCTCGCTTGAGTTTTTGCGGGCCGCAAGGGCCGCCGCGACGCAAACGATGAGAGGAATCGGCGTTTTTATGAGGAAGGCTGTCCAGTAAAAATACCACCACCCTGACTGGGAAATGCGGCCGAGAAGGAAATTGTCGTGCCAGCCCCTGGTCGCGGCAAGTTGGGTGTAGATGCCGAGGATATAAGAATATGCGGGAACACGGATCCCCCGCCTTGCCGCCCAATCGACCGCATGCCAGAACGGTTTTTCACCGATCAGCATTTGCGCCTCCGGCCTCAGCCAACGGGGCATGAAGGGGAGCCCGAACTGGAAGCCGTATCCCGCCCAGACCACAATGGCCGCAAGACCGAAGACGAGGATGAGTCCGAACCCTAGTCGGCGGGCCGAACAGGAGGACGGCGCGGACCTTGTTTTCAACCAGTGCCGAAAAGCCAGAATGAGCAACGTCGGAATCAGGATCAAACCGGTGAATTTCGACAGAAGCGCCAATCCCAATGCAATGCCGGCTGATACCGTGTATCCGGTTGATCCGTCGCGAAGACTTTTGTGAAAAAGATAAAGCGTCAGGCTCATGGTGAAAGCGAGCAGCAGGTCGGCGGTCGCCAATCTGCAGTGAGCGAGAATCGTAGGGCAGAGCGCATAGAAAAAAGTGGAAAGCACGGCCGCGCCCGGGCCGTACATTTCCTTGGACCAGCGATAGACGACCGCTCCCAGCAGGGCGGAGAGAATAACAAATGGGATGCGCGCCAGGAACGTGAGGAGGGCAGGGGGGTAGCCGGAATCGAACACGAGCGGCGGGCCGATGTATTTGTGATAGATATATTGGGCATCGCCGAACCTGTCCGGCTCAAACTTCAGGGGGAGCAGCAGCAAGCTGTTTAGATAGTATGAGAGCGGAGGGTGCAACTGGAGCGCGGTGATTTCAAGATTTCTCGTTTCCAGTATCTGTCGCCCGACACCTATATAACTGGGCTCGTCCCATGTCAGCGAGGTGTGCCACATGCTTCCCACCGCGAGCACCACGTGGATTGCCAGCAGCGCGACGACTATTCGCGAATGGAGCGCATTCCGCTGATGTTCTTTCGGCATTGCGGTCGATTCCATTGGGATTCGCAGGCGGAATCGGCGAGCGGAATCAGCAGGTCAGCCCGCCGCCGGTATCTATGCAATTTGGGTCGAGGACAAAAAGAAACGATGAGAATGTCCCCGGGAAATCCCAGCGCCGTACGGAGAAGGTTCGGGCCCGTTTGATGCCTCGACGATTCAGACCGATGTGGCTCTGCCTTTTTTGGGGTTCAAGGCGGTTTATTTTTCCTCTAGCGTTTCTTCTATTTTCATTCCGAAATGCCTGCCGCCGGCTTCGCGGTGCACCAGCACTTCGGTTCCAGGCTTGAGGGAAGCGACCGAGACCGACTTGCCGTCCGGCTGAACGAGCCTGATT
>CBFDAY010000382.1:0-2916 GCA_965602895.1 uncultured bacterium | reverse complement strand
GGCTCATTCGCACGACCACCCTCGCCGACGGCTCCGACAGGTGCAACTTCCGTTTTAAGAAAGGGGGGGAACGGACAGGCACCTGACGCGCGACAGTCGCTCCGCCTCAACCCAAATGGATGGGACAGTCCCTCAGGCGGTTGCGGATGAACACAGATTCTGTAGGGGCGACATTGTTCGCCCCTACACGAAATCTGCGAAGATCTGCGTAATCTGCAGATTCCTCTTTTTCGTGTAATTCGTGGTTTCCGTCAGGCCTGGCTGGGGCGATTCGCCCCTTCGGCGGTTGGTGCGTGCAAGTAGCGGTGGGAATATGCTATGGAGCCGGTGGGACAATTGTCGCGGCATTTGAGGCAGCGGATGCAGTTGTCGGCATTGGGGCCTTCATATATTTTCAGGCCCATCGGGCATTCCTTGTAGCACGTGTCGCATTTGATGCAGGTAGTCGCGTTCCAGCTCATGCTGTAGAGGCTGAACCGGTTAAACAGCGCGTAGATAGCTCCGAGCGGGCATGTCGTGCGGCAAAATGCGCGTTGGCTCACGACCATCCACACCAGGAAGAAGACGAGAATCGACAGCTTCAGCGCGTACAGCTCGCCCAATTGGCTTCGGAGCTGCGACCTTATGAGAGGAAGCGGAATGCCCGCCTCGAGCGTGCCGGCCGGACACACGAGCTTGCAGAAGTACGGTTCGCCGAGCCCGAGGTCGTCGACCAGAAACGCGGGCATCAGAATGACCATCACGACGAGGAATACATATTTGCCGTAGTTGAGAAAGCGTGGAATTTCGAATTTCGGCGAGGGTATCTTGTGGAGATATTCCTGCAGGAGTCCGAACGGACATATCCATCCGCAGGCCATCCTCCCGACGAAAGCGCCCACCGCGCCGAGTATGCCGATAACGTAGAACCCAAACCTGTAGCCGAATCCGGCCGCGACGGCTTGCAGCGCGCCTATCGGACATGCGAATATCGCCAGCGGACACGAGTAGCAGTTGAGGCTGGGAACGCAAAAGTGCTTCAGCGCGCCACCGTAAATGGCATGGCCTAAAAAGACACCTTGAACGTAGGAGTTGGTGATAAGCGTGCTTATCAGTTGGAAGGGGCGACGCTTCATCCGATACCTATGCACTCGAGACAGATGACCCGCGCTTTCTCGAACACCTCGATGACCTCTCCGCGGAATATGCCATAGCCGCCGAGCGCGATGGCGGCGATGAGGATTATCAGCCACAGGTGCTTTTTGAGTTTTTCGGGCAGCTCACTCATTTTCTTCGCTCATCCGGCTTCGACCGAATCGGAGACCCGCTCGAGCATGGCCAGCGCGTTGGCCGGAGTGTCGGCGTTCGCCACCACAACCAGCCTGCTTCCCGCCTTGCGGACCGCATGATGCTTGCCGGGCATTGCGGTCACGATAAACTGCTCCTCGCGGATGCTCGCGTCGCCGAGGAAATGGTCGCGCAGCCGCGCAAACGCATCGGCGCAGGCGTCGTCACTCGCATATTGCGCGATGATGACCGAGAACTCGGGAAGGCCGAGCCGATACCGCGCGATGACCGCGACCTCTCCTTTTGCCAGGCCAAACAGATCATCGGCAGCGACATAAACCTGATTGCTGATCGCGAGCGGGCCTCGGGCGAACACTTCACTCCGTTCCACCATGTGTTCGCGTGGAAGCAGCTTGACGACCGCCGGCGATTCGGCCGTGGCGCCAATCTTTTTCTCTATCGCCTTTGCGACGACAAGGAACTCCTCCTTGAGTATGGTCCCGGCCCCAAGCCGGCGAATATCGACAAAGTATCGGCCCTGCCGGAAAAACAGGCCGCTGGGATGAATCGTGCCGTCGCCGCCGACCTCGACCGCCGAGAGAGTGGGATGACGGTTATACGAGTAAATTCCGAACGCCGCAGAAGCGTCGTCCATGCAGTAGATCTCGACGGAGATCTCCTTGTCCCCATTCTTATACCGCTCGACCAAAAGCGTCACGAACCCATATTCGAAATAGATGTCGGCCCCGCCGTCGATGTGGTCGAACAGCGCCTCTCCCCTGAACACGGAGGGAGCGCCGCCGGGCCGCCAGTCCCCCACCTCGCCGACGACGGGAAACAACTGCCGCACCGCCTTCTCCTCGGCGCCCTCTTTTCTTGAAGCGTCGGCGCCGCTTGCCGAAGAGCCATCGCTGCAGCAAACCATGCAGAGCAGCGCAAGACACGCCAAGAACGCCTTCGGGCAAGCGCCGAGTCTATACGACGATCTCTTTGACAACAACATCGCTCAAGTTCCTCACACCAAGCCCAAGGTTTTCCGCGGTTTCCAGTTGGAGAGAAATCATGTCGATAGAGAATGTATCGTCGTGCTCCTGCATCAACTGCGCGCAATAGACGTCGGTCGCCACCATGTCGCCGCACAGGATTAACCTGTTGATGCCGGGTTTGACTTCGGATCTCCCCTCCAGGGTGGGCCCACTGCGCATGAGCAGCGAGCGCGCGTCCACGATATTCAGTTCCGACCTCGCCGAATCGGCGAACTCGGCGAGCGCAACGTCGAAGAATTTCCTGCCGTCGTCACCCAATTTTCGCTTTTGATGGGCGACCTGCCTCAACGGGAAATAAACCGAGCCGAAATGGTTCTTGAGTGCGCATGTGAACCGCGCGCCATCGTGGCGCTTGACCATGGGAAGACTGATTATGACGTCGGCCTCGTACAGTGTCTTTACGACTCCAATGGTCGGATGCGATTTCCATGCCGGTTTGCTCACGAAAACATGGGCCATCCTGTCGCTGAAGTCGACGGCGTCGAGCGGGATGCCCTCCTTTTCCAGGCGTGGAGGATAGCCCAGGATTTTGAACTTGTCCGCTGTGGTGACACCACTGCTGCAGGCGTCGCAAGTCGTCACCGAGGTCCCGCCGGCGCGACCG
>CBFDAY010000381.1:0-2916 GCA_965602895.1 uncultured bacterium | reverse complement strand
ATCCGGATGACGTCTTGACCAGGCCCTCTGAGGCAAACTCGGGAAACACTTCGCCTTCGGAATCGCAAAAGACGCTCTTTTTCTGGAAAGCGGCCCAAAGGCCGATATTTGTGATTTTCAGAAAGTAGCGCTCCCCATCCCCCTCGGCGTCCGGTGTTACGGGACCGGGAAGAGTCCTGTAGAGCAGCATGTTCTCCGGCCTGACGTCGCCATGCGCCGCTTTGGCCTTTACGTGTATTGAGTGGAGGCCGGTACATATCTGGATTGCGAACTCGAGTATTTGGGAGAGCGACAGCGTCTTCCAGCCGCCTGAACCGTCGGGTGCAACGGCTCCGGGAGAGGAAATAGCCCATCTTTTTTCAAGAAGGCCGCGCAACGATCCCTCTGGAGCGAACTCCAGCGCCAGGAGCGCCCTGCCCGCGACCCGCTCGAGGAACCGTGCCTGCACAACGTATCTGCTTTGGCCCTGTTTCAGCCAGCTCGCGCAGGCGCGCTCGAATTCACCGTGCGCTTCATGGTTTGCGCAAAGGGGTTTGCCGAGCGTTTTCAGCGCGTACCGGGCTGCGCCGTCCTCGATCAAATATGTCTCGAAAAAGCGGCTCCGGCGGGTCCCAATCAGCTCGGCCGCTTCGGAAAGCCATTCGATTTCGGCCTCGAAATCCTCGATTCCGATGGGAGGGGATTCGGCGTGGTTTCCTTTTGACTTCAGAAAGTTTTCAAGAACCGTAATGTTCTTGCGCAATCTCCGGTATGACTTGTCGATCTTGAGCCCCTGCTTCCAGACCTCCAGCGCCTTGTCATAGTCCCCGACCGTCCTGTACGCATAGCCGAGATTATTATGGGCACGGACATAGCTCTTATCGTGGAGCAGCACGAGCTCGAACTGCTCGATTGCGCGGTGGTACTCCCCTTCTTTGAAGAAGGCGAGTCCCCGCTTCATGTGTTTTTTCGTCCCGAGAAACTTGATCTTTCGGGTTTCGCCGGGCGTATGGGCTGGGGCCATATTATCCTTTTGCGTTGAGGGTTTTGGCATCCAGGAGGAGCATACCATTTTTTTGAGTCAAAATCAACCGGCCTGCCCGTTCGGGATAAGCACCTGAAACAAAGTATTGCCGCAGAAAAGGCCGAGGTCAATCCTGTCAATAACCTTGTAGTTCTCGAAAATTGACCGCTTGACATCGGGCAATCCGCGGAAATAAATCCCGCTGTAAACGATCAGGGAGAAACGGTGGTCCTCGATCGCACGCACGATCGTGTGCTGGTCGAACCTTTCCCGTATGATGAGGCGCACCACGACGGAGGCCTCAACGTTCAATTCTCTCTCGTTAAGAACCAAGAAACTGTCGATGCGTTCGGACAGGATCTCTCCGGGATGGTTTTTTATATGCGCATCAAGAAGACGGGCCTGCTCGTAATTTTCCTCTGTCGGCACGGGTACGTCGCTCGCAAAAAGCAGCGCGGCCTGTGCGACCATTATAAGCAGCGCAGCCACATTCGCTCGCGGCCGCCTTTCGGCAAGCTTTGTGTCGCCCAGCGCAAGCCCCACACAAATGCATGTGGCTGAGAACAGCGGAATGAAATAGCTGAGGGCGGCCCCCGACTTTCCGGAAAGGAGAACCGAGACCAAGGTGAGGCAGAAATAGAGCGTCCACATATCCGGCTTGCGGGAGGCCCCGCGGATAGCCTGGATCGACGCGATAATGAAGGCGGGACCCAACCATATCATAAATTCCCGACTGAACAGCAGCAAGCGGCCGAAATGGTAGGGATGTCGAGACGTGGTAAGGAATGCGCTTTCGAAGAACCATCCGCCGCTGGAAATTTGAAAGCAAGCAAAAACAACACCCACGGCGGCGGAGTAACCGGCGCCCATCAGGATTCCCCGTTTGAAATTGCGCGATAACACGAAAATGATGCACGCCGCCGCCGGGAAAACGGTTGTTTGTTTTGCATAGAAGGCAAGGACGAAAACCACCGTCGCCAAGACGATGCGGCGGTCCGAGTTTTTTCCGTTATCCTCCACCAGGACTGCTCCCAAAAGCCCCAGCATCGCGGCAAAAAGGTCGATGCCGCGAACGATGTACCAGACCGAGATCGCTGCGGGCGCGAAGAAAAGAAGGGCTGCAGCCCCTGCGGCCCACCTGTTTCGCGTGCGCCGGTTGACAGCATACCAGACAAGGATCGCCGTTCCGAGCGAGCATAGGAGGCTGAAACTCCTCTCATACCACACTCCGGGTCCGAAAACGGAGGCGAGTGCGCCTATGACTGTCGGATAGAGCGGGACGTATTCGAACGGCATCAGCAAGGAGTCATACCCGAAATATATTGGCGAGCCGGAAATGAGCCGGGCGCCGAAATAGACGTAGTAGCCGTCCATCGTCGACCATTCGAAAGGATAGATCACCACGCGTGCGGCATGGAAGAAAAAAATCGAGGCCTTCAGTAAAAGGACGGCGCAAAGGGCTACGAGGAGGATGGCGCGGATGCGTTGGGGTGAGAAAACGTTTTTTTCATTCAGGCCGTGACCGGCGCGTTGCATTTGAATGGATTCTCGGTCTTCTCTGATCTCGAAATTGCGGAGGCGCTCAATCTTGTTCGTACGACAAAGGGATCCGGAATATGAATTTGCTGCCTTTGCCGTATTCGCTCTCAACCCATATTTTGCCCGCGTGCATCTCGACAAAACGCTGGGCCAAAGCCAATCCCATGCCTGAGCCTTCATAATAGGGTGTCTGAGTGTCCTCCACCCTTTCGAACTCGTAGAATATGCGCTCCTGGTCCTCGGGGCGTATGCCTATCCCGGTATCCGCCACGCAGACCTCGACGGAGTCATCGACTATCGATGAGGCGACAATCACTTTTCCGTTAATCCTGCTGTATTTGATCGCATTGGTATATAGGTTGAACACGATGTGC
>CBFDAY010000380.1:0-2918 GCA_965602895.1 uncultured bacterium | reverse complement strand
TCTCCCCAATGCGGCCCGCAATGCATAAAGCAGGACGGGCGCCCGTAAGGGGCTAATTTCGCTCGACGGTCTCCCGATAGAATCGCTCGGTAATTTCAACGATCTCCGCCGAATCTTTCAAAGAATCGATGAGGTTCCGAGGAATCGACGAAACACCGTTGAATGCGCCGCTTATCGCTCCGGCAATCGCGGCCACCGTGTCGGTGTCGCCGCCGGCGCAAATCGCGCCGGTCACGCATTCGACGAAGTCCCCCGGCGCCCTGAGAAAGCAATAAAACGCGCAAAGCACCGTCGGTATCACATAGGCCGTCACCCAGCCCGGTCGGCGGGGTCCCATGTCCGGCTCTCCCGAGGCATATATGAGAGGAAGCGCCTCCGACGGTTCGAGGCCGAGCCATTGGGCCAGATCATCCAGACAGCCCGCAAAAAGTGCGCTCACATCCCGGACGTCGCGGGAGATATCCTGCAGGAACTCACCGGGCTCGAGCGCATCGGAATTCACGCAGAGGGCAACCGCCTTTGCCACGGCGATCGTGCCTCCAACCGAGCGGATGTCCTTATGCGTGATGATGCTCGATATCTCGGCGTCGCGCCTTATCCGGTCGGGGTACGAGTGGTTCCAGAGGCCGATGGGCGCGGCTCGCATGGCCGTTCCGTTGCCCGCTCGTCCCTGCGCCGTTCCCGCCTCTTTCCAATCCATGCCGAGGTCGACGATATTATGGACGGCCTCCGTGCAACTCGCGCCGGCGCCGACTATCTCGCCGGTCCGCCAGAGTTTCACGAACTCTTCGGCGATAACAGCGCCGTCTACAGCTTTGGCCCGGCATATCGCCTTTATCACGGCCAATGTGAGCTGGGTGTCGTCGGTGTACTGGCCGACGGGATAGCCGGGTATCTTTGTGTATCGAACATCTCCGGCCGAACCGAAGCGGTCCGGCGAAGGCGGCGCACCCTCGAAAGGCGCGCCGAGAGCGTCGCCCACGGCGCATCCGAGTATTGCGCCGATAAACTTTTCACGCAGATCCGCCATCGCCCGACGATCCCCTCGGAACGACACAATCAAGCAGTCATGTTACCAGAAATGCCGCATTTTGTAAACCGCATTCCCAGAGAGGAGCCCCCCCATTTTCCCCTGCGATCATCCCTGCGGGCAAGGCCGCAACCAGGGAGCATGCAGCGATTGAGCCGCAGGCTCACCGTAGCTCCGTGATTCCCGCAATGAAATCGTTGTCGCCTTCCGTCGAGTGATGGATGATGTAGCGGAAACCGGCCTTCTTCAGCGTATTCAGGTCCTCTTTTGTCAGGGTCTCCGGTTTTGAAAACCTGGCCGAACCCAGAATCTTGAGCATCCGGCCCCGCTTTTCGCCACCCCTCGAAATGAGTCCTGTGGCTATAGGTTTCTCATGTACGGTCTGATACATCATGTAAGTGGCTATTTGCCGGTACTTGTTGACCGGAAGATCGAGGACGCCGAACTCGCCTTGTTCCTTTGCAATTTCAAAGTATATATCAGGCACAACGACTTTTTTTGATGCAAAGGGGATGTTCCAAAGTTCCAGCATTAACAGAAGCGCAATCAATATCGGAAAAATCGTCGAGCGAAAATTCGAACGCCTGCTTTCCCTTTGTTCCGCCTGTTTCAGCCCCGCGGCCATGCCACCGGTAATAGCGCTGAGCCCGTATGATGCAAGCATACCGCACGCGAGGGTGACAAAAACGACAAAGCGATGTGGTGTCCGCATAATGTTGAAAAAAGGCAGGTATCCATCAAACAAGGCGTAAGGCAGCGTAATATCATAACGACGGCCAAAGAGGTGGAGCGACGGTCCCAAAGAGAGAACAAAGAAGAAGGCCGCAATAAATACCCACAGTCCCCAAACCCTTGGCCTTGTTTTCACTATCCCTATCAGAGCCAATGCCACCAGCGTATATCCGAGGAAGGTCGCCTCTCCTGGAACAGCCGAGAAATATGGTACATGCACCGCATTGAGAAGGGGACTGTAGAAAAGCTGCTTCCACGTAGGAACAAGATATCCGGCGGCGTTTGCAGAGAAAAGCTCCACTATTTCAGATGGCTGTCCCCGCGCGCCTCCACCCCTTGCAACACCCACTAGCTGTGGAAGCACAACTATCGCACTAAGCAGCCCCACGAGCGCCAGGGAGAAAAGTGCCGGTTTTTTGAAAATCTGCTTTCGCTCAAAGACAGCATAATAGCCTATAACGACAACAGTGATAAGAAAAGCGAAATAGACATACGATTGACAGGAATAAAGCGTGAGCAGGACAAAAAGGGCGGCGAGACAGGGGTTCAAAATGCGCGATTCCCGTATCGATTTCAGCAAAAAAAGCATGTACAGGGGAAGCCACCCTGTGCTCAAAAGGGCAGGATGAATTATACTCATCGTCCGGTACGGCGCGAACGCAAAGGCGAGGCCTCCTACAAAAGACGCAAAGACGTTTCGCGTCAGATAATAGAAAAGTAAATGGGCTCCGATGCCAGCCAGGACAAAGGAGAGAATCAACGCAACATTGTATCCCAGCACGACTCCATGCGGCTTTGCAATCAGCAATTGAAACGGAAGCGTGACGAGCCCGTTGACGATCGTAAGCTCATGCAGGCTCAGGTCGACGCCTTCGGGATAGTACAGGTACGACGTCTTCATAAGACTGGAGCCTGGCTCCACCAGAGCTTTTTTCACCCACCATGCATCCCACATTGCGAGAAACTGGTCGTTGCTGCCGCCTATGGGGCTCTCAATATAGCTTCCGGCCGGGCTAAGAATGAGTGGATACGTGAAGAAAACGGTGATTACAAGATATGAAAATGCGGCAATAAGATGTGGGCGAATCCGCTTAAACCCCCGCGGCATTTTTCTCTCATCCATCTGCGCTTTTCTCGGGCCAACGGACGATGACCG
>CBFDAY010000379.1:0-2925 GCA_965602895.1 uncultured bacterium | reverse complement strand
GTGCAAGAGGCAAAGTGATATGAAAGAAATCGGAGTCGGCATAATAGGACTGGGTGTCGTCGGGTCGGGCGTATACGAGACGCTTTCCCGTCATTCGGAGGAAATTGCTCAGCGGACGGGCGTTAAGCTGGTAGTCAGAAAGGCCGTGGATATAGACGAATCAAGGCGTGAGCTTTTGGGGATCCCCGACGGCGTATTCACCAAGGATGCGGTGGACGCCGTCAACGGGGATTCCGTCGACATAGTGGTCGAGCTTATCGGCGGCTACTCGCCCGCGGGCGAGTTCATCATAGAATCTCTGGACAATGGCAAACACGTGGTCACCGCCAACAAGGCGCTGCTTGCCAAACAGGGGGCCGAGCTGGTCGAGCTTGCCCTGAAAAACGGGGTGGACCTCTGCTTCGAGGCGAGCGTCGCCGGCGGTATACCCATTCTCAAGGCGCTGCGCGAGGGGCTCGCCGCCAACAACATCCACCATATTTACGGCATCGTCAACGGCACTTGCAACTATGTGCTTTCGCAGATGACGTACGAAAACATGGGTTTTGAAAGGGCGCTCAAAGAGGCCCAGAAAAAAGGGTTCGCCGAGGCCGATCCGACGCTCGATATAGAAGGTGACGACTCCGCGCATAAACTGGCGATATTGGCCTCCATCGCCTTCAACATGCACGTCGATCTTTCCGATGTATATATAGAGGGTATAACAAAAATCACCCACAAAGACGTCGAGTACGCGGGCGAACTCGACTACGTGATAAAGCTGCTCGCAATCGCAAAAAGCACCGGCGACGATGTCGAGGCGCGCGTGCATCCGGCGCTCGTATCGAAAGATTCCTTGCTGGCTTCGGTGCGTGGGGAGTACAACGCGCTCCTCCTCGAAGGCGACGTCGTGGGTACAACGATGTACTACGGCAAGGGGGCCGGGAAACAGCCTACTGCGAGCGCGATAGTGAGCGATCTGATCGATATCGGCAAGAACATGCGGTCCGGCTCGCCGCTCCGCATAAAGCCGTTTACATATGTGAGTGAGCGCGGGATAAAGGGCATAGAGGAAATAACCTCGCTCTACTACATCCGTTTCACCGCACTCGATATGCCCGGTGTGCTAAGTCGTGTTTCGGGGATTTTGGGAGAGTATCGGATCAGCATTGCGTCCGTGATTCAAAAGGCCCAGGACCGCGGCAAACATGTGCCGCTCATAATCATGACCCACGAGGCCCTGGAGCGAGATGTCAGAAATGCGCTCGCCGAGATAGACGACCTGGACTGCATAAAGGAAAAGAGCGCCCTGATTCGCATAGTGTGACGCATTTGTCCCCGGTCCATCCGACATGAACAAGCGATACATAAGCGAATTGTCCGAAGGCGAGAGAATTGTAGGCCATTTTCTCGTCCAATCCAAGCAGCTCCTGACTACCAAGGCGGGCAAGTCTTATATAAGCATGATCCTGCAGGATAGGACGGGGAGCGTTTCGGCCCGGGTCTGGGATAACGCCTCCGAGTTCTACGACAGCTTCAAGGCCAACGACGTTATAAAGGTCGACGGAGCCGTCGAGCTTTATAACCGCGAGATGCAACTCGTAGTCCGCCGCCTGCGCGCCAGCGAGCCGGAAGAGATAGAGCTTTCCGAATTCGTTTCACATTCCGCTCACGATATCGACGAGATGTTTCTCGAGTTGTGCTCGTTCATTGAGAGCATCGAGAACCCGCATCTGAAAGGTCTTCTCGAAGCTTTCTTCAAAGACGAAGAGTTTATAAAGGAATTCAAGGCGTCGCCCGCCGCGCGGAACATCCACCATGTATGCGTCGGCGGCCTGCTCGAGCACACGCTCTCGACCGCGCGCATATGCGAGTATCTGACGACCCACTACGAGAACCTGGACGCCGACCTTCTCATTACGATGGCCATTTTGCACGACATCGGAAAAGTGAAAGAACTCGAAATATCGCCCTCGATAAACTACACGGAGGAAGGGAACCTTCTTGGCCACATCATTATCGGCATCCAGATGATTGATGAAAAAACCGGGCAGATACCGGGATTTCCGCCAAAGCTGCTCACACTCATCGAACACATGATACTCTCTCATCACGGGCAATCCGACTGGGGCTCCCCGCGGCCTCCGATGTTTCTCGAGGCCGAGATCCTGCACAGGGCGGACGACCTCGACGTCAAGGTCGACATAATCACGCGGGCGCTCTCCGAAGACCGCGATCCCGACTCGTCGTGGACCGCGTATCAGCGGACGCTCGAACGGATCCTTTACAAAAAGCCCACCTACGAGACCGATGTTTCCCCGGAGGGAAGCCCGGGCTGAGAGTATCCGACCGCTGAAATCCGGCTTTGCCCAACCCGAAAGGACACCGCGCATGCCCATTAATGGGTTGTCTCTCAAGCGATTGTTGCCGCACATGATCGCCTTTGTCGCAGTGATTGTCCTCGCCTTTCCACAAGCGGACGCATCGGCCGCCGGGATGGTCGCCGAGCGCATAACCGAATCCAACGCCAATGAATACCTGCGTGATTGTCCCGACAGACTGGGCGGAATCGGCGACTGGTACCTTGCAAACGACGTCGTCTGGGCGATCGTCGACGACGTCTCGAACGCGAACGTGATCTCATCCGCGGGCGGCACACTCGTGGACATAGGGCCGATGAGCTATGGCGGAGAGCAATTTGTTCAGATGATGCCCTTTCTCAACATGACGCGCGACCTGATCGTGCCGTATGACGATATTAAGGCTGCGACGGGTGAGGGCTGGGCCTCTATTGCGGTCGCGGCCACTCACGGTCTCCGGCCGGAGAAGCCGGGCTTGGGCGTCCTGAGCAAGGAGGAGGCCGCGGGAATCGTTGTAGAGACCGAATACAGGCTCGAGGCCGGGGAGAGCTTCCTGCGCTTAAAGACGACCATAAGCAACAATGGC
>CBFDAY010000378.1:0-2948 GCA_965602895.1 uncultured bacterium | reverse complement strand
GATAATTCCTTCTCTCTCCTTTTCCCCTTTACAGGCCTATCTTTTTTCGCAAAAAACGAGTAGAATTGTCCCATGCTGCTTTGCGCAGACCCTCCCCGGAGAAAATCCGTGTCGGCTCTGCGCACGGGTACCGCGTGAGAGAAAAACCAGACAGGAGGGGACATGACGGCCGACAGGTTTGAGCATCAGACTTATCTGATCCGCAAGAAGGTCTTCAAGATATTCGGCGGGGCGTTCCACATATACGACCCGACCGGACAAGTCGCGTTTTATTCCAAGCTGAAGGCGTTCAAGCTGAAGGAAGACATTCGCCTGTACGCCGGCGAGGACATGCAGACCGAGGTGCTGGTGATCCAGGCCCGCAAAGTGCTCGACATCGCCGCGACGTATGACGTCGTGGATTCGGCGACGAACGAAAAGGTCGGCGCCCTGAGGAGAAAGGCGCTGAAATCCATTCTCAAGGACGAATGGGTCCTCCTCGATCCGAACGATCGGGAGATTGGCTTCATAAAGGAAGACAGCATGGTTCTGGCCCTGGTGCGCCGCCTCCTGAGCAACCTCATTCCCCAGAAGTTCCACGGTGAAATAAACGGCATGCCGGTCTGCGCAATGAGCCAGCGCTTTAATCCGTTTGTCCTCAAGATCGACGTCGATTTTTCTCTCGATGCGGGGCGCCTGCTCGACAAGAGATTGGGGATCGCCGCGGCAGTGCTGCTGTGCTCGATCGAGGGCAGGCAGCAGTAGCAGTAAGAGAAGAGCCCTCCCGGGATGGCAACGGAGCGCCACCCCTACATAATCAAACCCTCATTGACCGGCGGTTTCGTTTTTGGGCCCGGCGCGCCGTGCCACAATTGGGATTATTCGCCTGCCTTCGTTGTGTGATTATCTGATCCCGCAAAGCGCCTTGGCGAACGCTTTCTTTTGCTCAAGGTTTCCCTGGCGATAGATCATCACCCTCTGCGCCTGCGGCGAGCCCGCGCCATGCATCGACTCGACCAGCGCTGTGCCCGCCGTCATGTTCTCGATCAGCCTGCATACCCTGATGCGGTCGTCGGCCGAGTGGGCGGCCCCGGCTTTGTAGTGTTTGTGCAGCAGTTCACCGATCTCTTCGTTCCGGAAATCCTTCTCACCGGGAAGCGTGGCGATCAGGCCGCCGGCGATGTCGTGAGACAGCCTGGAAATCTCGTAGATGTGCCGAGTCACGTTGTGCTTGCACACGTTCGCGAGCAGCGGGTCGACGATGTATGCGCCCGACTTCGTCTCCGCTCCTTCCGAAGAGCAAGCGATAGAACAACAATAGAGTGTCTCGGTGAGGTGCATCATCTCCGTGAGCTTGTCGCGCACGTGCGAAGCTTTGGCCGCGCCGTTTTGCTCGGCGACGAGCGCCGTAGCGCCGGTGATGACGTCGCTCACGCCGCCTTTGCAGCCGCCGTAGTTCTGCCTGTGGAGCGAGGCGAACCGCTCGACGAGCAGGCCCGAAAACTCGTATTCGCCGCACATGAAGACACGCTCCCACGGCACGAACACGTCTTCGAGAATGATGATCGCCTCGCCGCCCACGAGCCCGAACGCGGGGTTGCCGACGTCGGTGCGCTCGTTCAGCAGTTTCCTGTAGTCGTTCGACTGCCTGCCGAACACCATCGTAACGCCGGGCGCGTCGGCGGGCACGGCGCACGCGAGCGCGAAGTCCTTGTCGGCCTCGCGCATGGCGATGGTCGGCATCAGTAGGACCTCGTGCGAGTTCACCGCTCCCGTCTGATGCTGCTTCGAGCCGCTGATCACGATGCCGTCCTTGCGGCGTTCCTTCACGTGGACGAACACGTCGGGGTCGGGCTGTTTGTGCGGCGGCAACGAGCGGTCGCCCTTCGAGTCGGTCATCGCGCCGCAGATCATCAGGTCCTCTTGCTGCATCTCCTTCAGATATTCGGTGAACCGCTGGTGGTAGTCGGTCCCATTCTCCGCATCCATGTCGAATGTAGTCGAATAAACCGCGTTGATGCCGTCAAGACCGACGCACCGCTGAAAGCACGAGCCGGTTCGCTGCGCCAGAAACCGCAGCATCTTGACCTTCGTCACGAGGTCGGCGGCGCTCTGATGGATGTGCAGGAATCGGTTGATTGTCTTTCCCGTCAGGTGCGACTTCGCCGTCAGCAGGGGCTTGCCGTCCTTCGTTTTTGCGTGGCCGTATGTCATCGCGGCGCAGCTCACGTGGGGCGCGGTCGCCGGATGTTTTACAACGTCGTCGACCCTCTCGCCGAGCGCGTAGACCTTCATATTCAGCTTCCTGAGGCTTTCCATATATTGCTTCGATGTCATCATGAGAATTGGCTCCTTTCCGAAAAGCTGGGGTGATTATCATAGCATAATCCCAGACAGTTTCCATGTGGGCGGCAGAATGGACCACGAATTGCATGGAAAACAAGCCGCTGATCGGCGCTGATCGCCGCAGATCTCATTTTGCAGGGATGGCCTCCTGCGGCTTTCCTTAATCATAAGAGAATCAGTGGAATCCGTGGTTGAAAAAAGTCCCCAGTTACGATATGATTTTGTCCAGACGACTACATGGGCCCCTGGCAGTGGAGACAATCGAACATGAAAAACCTGCGAACTCTTTTCGCCGCAATGCGCGCCGCGGGCCTGATTGCGATCGCGGCCCTGTTCCTCTACGTCGAATGGCGCTTCATCCACGGCAACCTCGCCAACGCCCTTAACCTTCTCATACAGGTCTTCGTGATAGCGTCCACTTTGTTGCTTCCGCTATTTTGGCTGCTGCTCGGCGCCACGCTCATCGGCCACTTCGGCAAACGCAGGATTGAGAAGCGGATGGAACGGTCGCTCGTTGATGGTTGAAATGAATCACGCTCAAAACAGGAGAAACGCCATGAAGATCATTAGCCTGTTGGCAAGCCCCCACGGCCTCGAGGGGAACACGGCCGGATTGCTCGAGC
>CBFDAY010000377.1:0-2957 GCA_965602895.1 uncultured bacterium | reverse complement strand
TTGAGGCTCCCGTCGACGAGCCCGTTATCTTCGATGCGAGGGATAATCTCCTCGGTGGTCAGGTCTATGGCCGGGATATCGAGGCGCGCGTGCATGTAACGCCTGAATATTTCGGATATCTCGAAGCAGAACTCCCTGGCGCGGCCCTTCTCGATCAGCCCTTTTTTCAACAACATCTCAAGCGCCTCAAGGGCCTCTTCGTGCGGGGGCCGTCTCGCGAGCCTTTGGGCCTGCGCCCTTTGTTTCAGCTTCTCGACCAGCTTCTTAACGGCCAGGACCGCGAGGACGGCGCCGATCAGCGTAGCCGCTATCAGGAGGAGCATCCGGTAGGGATATGATATCGTCACCGGCGGCTTGATGTCTCTGATGTCCTCGGCCTCGCCGTCCTGCGCCAGGAGAGATTCTATTTCTATGAAGATCTTGGGTGTTTTCGCCTTCTCGGTCTTGCCGTCGGGGAGGCTGTAGGCGACTTCTATGGGCTCTATGACGTACGAGCCCGAGATATCGGCCTGCAATTTGTACCAGCGTTCCGCGACAATGCGCTCGCCCTCATCTTTTTGCGTGAGGCCGGAATTGACTATGCGGAAGTCGGAGAGGTCGTCGGCGATCTCCGGGATCTCGAGCGAAACGCCGGGCAGGTAGTCGGCCTCGAGGCTGAAGGTAATGATGTCGCCCGGGTGCGCGGTCGCCCTGTCGACCCCGGTCCTGAGTTCGACCGCAGGTCGCGTGTCTTCGGACAGGGCGGCGGGCTTTGCGTTGGGCGCACAGGCGGCCAGCACGAGAAGCGCCGCGGCGATTGCCGCGTACCTCAGGCGCATGTTCTTCCGAATGTATCGCTCTTCCGGATTCATAGATCTACCTGCCCGTGGCCAGCCTTCTTTCGCGCATCCTGAAGAATTTCACCAGCGGCTCCACGTAAGAGGAATCCGTCCTGATTTCCACGCTGTCGACGTTCATCGAGCGGAAAGTCCTGGTCTGTTCTGCATAGCGTTTTTTGCCCAGGCGCTCGAACCTTTTCCGGAGTTTTGCGCTGCGAGTGTCGATGAGCGCTCTTTCGCCCGTCTCGGGGTCTTCGAGTTCGATCAGGCCGACGCGCGGCAGCTCGTATTCGCGCGGATCGGCTATCCTCAGCGCTATCATGTCGTGGCGGTAGTTTGCGGCCCGAAGCCTGTTCTCAAAGCCCGAGGCGATGAAGTCGGATATGAGAAACGCGACCGTGCGACGCGAGGTGACCCGCATCAGGTATTCGATTGCCGAGGAGATGTCCGTCCCTTTCCCCTGAGGCTTGAAGTACAGGATCTCGCGGATCACGCGCAGCACGTGGGAGCGGCCCTTCTTGGGAGCGACAAATTTTTCGACGCGATCGGTAAACACTATCAGGCCCACTTTGTCGTTGTTCCTGATGGCGGAAAAAGCGATGAGCGCCGCGATCTCGGCCGCGATATCATTTTTCGTCTGCTTGGCCGAGCCGAACCTTCCCGAGCCCGACGCGTCGACGAGGAGCATGACGGTCATCTCGCGTTCCTCGGCGAACTGCTTTACATAGGGGCGTCCCATGCGCGCGGTGACGTTCCAGTCGATGAAGCGCACGTCGTCTCCCGCCTGGTATTCCCTTACCTCGGCAAACTCCATTCCCCGCCCCTTGAACACGCTCCGGTATTGACCGGCGAGGATATCGTTGACGGTGCGGTTCGTATAAATCTGGATCCGTCGTATTTTTTTCAGGATTTCTTTTGGAAGAACCGCCATGCCTGCTTTTCCTACGGAACCTCGACGTGGTCGAATATCCTCTGGATGATGTCCTCTGATGTCAACTCCTCGGCCTCGGCCTCGTACGAGACGATGACCCTGTGGCGCAGAACGTCCATTCCTATGGACTTGACGTCCTGCGGCGTGACGTAGCCGCGTTCCTGCATGAAGGCGTAGGCCCTGGCTGTCTGACTTAGGTAAATCGACGCCCTCGGCGACGCGCCGTATTCAATCAGGCCTTCGAGGTCGGGCATACCGTAGCCGGCGGGCTCGCGGGTAGCGAATACTATATTGACGATGTAATCCTTTATCTTGTCATCGACGTACACGAGGTTCACGGCCTCGCGCGCTTCGACGATGTCCTTGGGCTCTATGACGGGGCTAAGGTGGAAGTCCGAGCCGACGACGACGCGGTTCATTATCTCCTTTTCCTCTTGCTTGGTGGGATAGGTGATTTTCAATTTAAGCATGAACCTGTCCACCTGGGCCTCCGGCAGCGGATACGTTCCCTCCTGCTCTATCGGGTTTTGCGTGGCAAGCACGAGGAACGGCTCGTCGAGCATGAAGCTTTCCTCGCCGATGGTCACCTGGCGCTCCTGCATCGCCTCGAGAAGCGCGCTCTGCACCTTTGCGGGCGCTCGGTTTATCTCGTCCGCGAGTATCAGGTTCGCAAACAGCGGCCCCTTCTTCACGGTGAATTGCCCATCCTTGGGGTTGTACACCTGGGTGCCCACCAGGTCGGCCGGCAGCAAGTCGGGCGTGAACTGTATCCGCTGGAACTTTGTTTTTATGCATTCGCTGAGGACGCGCACGGCCGTCGTCTTCGCCAGCCCCGGAACTCCTTCGAGCAGGATGTGGCCGTTGGAAAGCAAGCCGATGAGCAGGCGCTCGACCATGTACTTCTGGCCCACAATCACCTTTGACATCTCCGACATCAGCGTCTGCACGAACTTGCCCTGTTCCTTTACTCGCTGGGTTATGGCCTGAATGTCTTCGCTCATCTGTGATACTCCTCCATCCTATGGCTGGTCTTCTTCCGCTTCTTCTTCCGGGAACGCCATTTTTATCGCTTTTTTCACGAGCTTTTCCGCCCACCTTAACTGGTCGGGAGAGGGCGCAAGCCCCGCAAATTTTACGTTTTCCGTCAGATCCCGCAGATCTTCGATCCTGTCGATGTACGGCCGCAGTTCGTCCGAGTCGGCGAGAAC
>CBFDAY010000376.1:0-2966 GCA_965602895.1 uncultured bacterium | reverse complement strand
GTATGCAACGGCGGGCAGAGAACCCGTCGAAGACCTCGGCCCGGCCAGCCGGAAAAATAGTTTTGTGTCCCCATTTTCCACCAAAATGATTCAGGCAACACGCCGTAAACAGTCAGGCAATAAAAAAGGAGATGCGGAGTATCTCATGCCTGCGGGGACTCCCCGCGAAAGACTTGTAAGGCGCGGCGCGGTGTGACATAATAGATGAGTCCCAATATTTACGCAAGAAATTGATTGAAGAAGGAGGATAACCGGTGAAAGAACAGGTTGAAGAGGCCCTTAACGAGATCAGGCCCCAGCTCCAGGCCGACGGCGGAGACATAGAACTCGTCGAAGTGACCGAAGACGGCATTGTCAAGGTGCGTCTTGTCGGCGCGTGTGCGGGCTGTCCCGGCGCGCAGATGACGCTGCAGCTCGGCGTCGAGCGCGTGGTCAAGGCGCGCGTTCCCGACGTCAAAGCCGTCGAAGCGGTCTGACATTTCAGGCAAAACCATCAAGAGGGAGCGCGCTATTGCTTGGCGCGCGCCCCTCTTTTCATGATGTGCCGTGATTGCTGGGTAATAACACCCATGTCCTTCGCAGGCGATTGATGTACGCTCTAATAATAGGCATGCCCATAACCTCGCAAGTATCAGCCGGCAAACCCCTTTCGGCGCGCAGACGCATGCCGATTTTCCCATGGCTTTTCTGTCCTGGACGATGTGTCCACCCGCTCTGAACGAGAGTCCATCGAAATAGGGCGCCCGGAGGAATTCTCAAATGAAAAAAATCCTGTACATCGTGCTTGACGGGTTGGGGGACAGGCCCACTCCGTCGCTCGGCGGTCTGACCCCGGTCGAGGCGGCGCAAACTCCGGTGATGGACGACCTCGCGAGCCGCGGCATAAACGGCGTCATGTACACCGTCGCGCCCGGCATCGCGCCCGAGTCCGACATAGCCGTCATCTCCATACTCGGCTACGACGCTCACAAATACTACACCGGCAGGGGCCCGCTCGAATCGCACGCGGTCGGCCTCGTGGTCGACCCCGGCGACCTCGCGTTCAGGGTGAACTTCGCAACGATGGGCGACGACGGAAAGATCGCCGACCGACGCGTCGGCAGGGACCTGTCCACCGCCGAAGCCGACTCGCTCTGCAAGGAAATCAACGAGAAAGTTAAGCTCACGTCTGTTCCCGGCGCGAGCTTCGAGTTCAAGAACACTATCGAGCACAGGGGCGTGCTCGTTATACGCTGCGGCGGCAAGCTCTCGGCCGAGGTATCCAACACCGATCCCGCGTACGGCAGGGAAGGCTTGCTCGGTGTGGCGCTCGAGACGTTCGAGAACGTCGTCAAGAAGTGTGAGCCGCTCGATGACGCCAAGAATGTCGAAGGCGCCGAGATGTCGGCTGCCCTCGCCAACGAGTTCACCGAGAAGAGCCACGAGGTGCTCGACGAGGTCGAGGTCAACAAAAAGCGCCGCGCCGAGGGCAAAATGCCGGGCAACCTGATACTCTCGCGCGACGCCGGCGACCACCTGCCCAAGATGCCGCCCATCAGCGAGCGGTTCGGCGTGCAGTTCGGCTGCTTCCAGGAGATGCCCGTCGAAAAGGGGATAGCGATGCTGACCGGCATGGACATCGTGCCCGTGCCGCTTGCGTCCGGCCATCCCGAAAAGGACTATCCGCTGCTGGCGAAAATCGCCATCGAGGAGCTTCCTAAATACGGCGGGCTTTACATCCACATAAAAGGGCCGGACATTCCCGCCCACGACGGCCTGGTGGACGACAAAAAAGACATAATAGAGGCCATCGATAAGTATTTCCTGGCCAATCTCGTGCCCGGCCTGAATTTCGACGAGATCGTTCTCACCCTTACCGCCGACCACTCGACGCCGTGCATAATAAAGGCGCACTCGGCCGATCCCGTGCCGCTCCTGATCCTTGATTCCTCGCTGGAACCCGACGGCACGAAGGTGTTCTCCGAGGCCGCATGCGCAGGCGGCAAGCTGGGCGAGATCCTCGGCGTCAAACTCCTGCCGAAGCTCGTCGAGCTGGCACGCGGCGGCTGAAAGGAGCAACATTGCAAAACGAGGATTATACGACAAGCGAATGGTCCAGGGACGAATGGGAGCGCGCCTGGCATCTTAATGTCGGCAAGGCGTACAGTTGCGAAAAGTGCGGCTCCGTCATCATGATAACCAAAGGCGGCGTCGGCACCCTCGAGCCATACTGCTGCGACGAGTTGATGAAGCCTCTGGAAGAAAAGTAGAACCGATGAATATCCGTGGAGGTCCCGAGTGAAGCGCGGCCAAACCTATCTATGCCTCGTCTGCGGCGTCGAGACGCTCGTCATCAAGGCGGGCAAGGGCGGCATCAGGCCCGTGTGCTGCAATCAGCCGCAGGTGCTGCTCGACAAGTTAACCGAAATGTATCGCTGTCCCGTGTGCGGAGCGGAAGTGGCCGCTCTGCGCCGGAAATCGGACAACATGCGCCTTGTATGCTGCAACACCCCGATGCGCGCTCTCGTCGGAAAAGCTGCGTAGCAGCCTTGATATTTGTCCGATTCGTGACTATAATTTATTAAGAAAACACGGACATCTTTGACCCACATTGGCATTTCTGCAATCCGGTCCGGGAAGAGGAACTGAGAATGGATAATCCCAAGCAGCTTTTCGGCGACATAAAGCGCGCGAGAGAGGAGATGGAGCACCTCATGCGCCAGGTGTTCGGGCCGACCATGCCGCTCCTCCGGCCCGCCGAATGCAAGTGGCGCCCCAACGTCGACGTTTACGAGAGCGAGGACAGCGTCGTCGTTGTCGTCGAGATCGCGGGAGTCACAAAGGATGAAGTCTCGGTGATCTTCAACGACGGAAAACTCCACATCAACGGACTGAGAAGGGACGCCGCCCCATTTAAGAACAGAAAATACTGCCAGATGGAAATAAACTACAACGAATTCGAGCGCGTCATTTATCTGCCCGACAAT
>CBFDAY010000375.1:0-2974 GCA_965602895.1 uncultured bacterium | reverse complement strand
GTCCACATCCTCTTTGTGTTTTTCTTTCAGCTCTTTGATAGTTATCTCGCCGCCGGATTCTTTAAGCGTATATGCGAGTTCCAGCAGCTCATCAACATCTTCTTTGTGGTAATGAAACGGCACAGTCGGCACGGCCGCCTTGCTCTTCCCGCCCCTGAACCGGAATCTGCGATTGATTCGCGCCACGTTGCCTACTCCCTTGTTTTCTTTTGATGTTCCTTGATCCATCCGATTAATTTGGATTCTCCGGGAATTCCGAATCCGCAATTCGGACAACATATGAGTTCGCAGTCCTTACGGACAACGCATCCGCCGCAGGTGTTCTCGCCGGGCTCGAACACCGCTCCGCAAAGGCTGCATTTGACTTTCGAGCCTTTCCCCGTTGCCTCCATGATGTCGATGCCTCCTTCGCCGTCATCCTATCCCTGATAATGAAGCGCCCGCAAGAGGAAATTGACGACGCCTCCGACGAGTATCGCGAAAGGAAAGATGAAGGCGGTCATTCCAAGCGCCTTTTTGATCCCGTGCTCTTTAATTATAACAAAGAAGTTCGCGATGCAGGGGACAAACAGCGTGACGACGACCATGCTGACGATCACCTGCACGGGGTCGAGCATTCCGTCCTCGAACAATTTGTGCAGTCCCGCCGCGCCGTAATCGCGTCTGAGGAATCCCATTATGAAAGCGACGGTGGCCTTCGGCGGGAGATTCAAAAACCCCACGACCACAGGCTCGGCGGCCTTGACAAGCGCGTCGAGGGCTCCGATCTTATCGGCCACGAAGAGGACGAACGTTCCGAGCAGGAACAGCGGCAAGGCCTCTTTCAGGAACCACTCGACGCGCGAGACGGTCTTGACAAGCACGTTTGAAAGTTTTGGAAGCCTGAAAGGCGGAATCTCGATCATGAAATCCGACGACTGCCCCGGCATCAGCCTGCCCGCAATGTACCCTACGAGCCCGAGCTGCAACAGAATCACGATGATGAAGATGCAGTAGGCGCCGAGCCCGACCTTGCCGAGTATTCCCAGGATGACGCCTAGCTGCGCCGAGCAGGGGATCGCAAGCGCGAGCAGGAGCGTCGCGATCACGCGCTCCTTCTTTGTGTCGAGAATTCGCGTGGTAAGGGTCGCCATTGTAACGCATCCAAGCCCCAGCACCATGGGCAGCACCGCCTTGCCGTTCATCCCCATGAGTTTGAAGAATTTGTTCGCCATAATGGTGAGGCGCGGCAGGTAGCCCGAGTCTTCGAGTATTCCGAACGCCAGGAAGAAGAAACCGACTATCGGAAGCACTATCGCGATGGAGTAGGTCAACCCCATGGTCACGAGGCCGAACTCGCCCACGAGCAGGTCCTGTATGAACACAACGGGCACAAGACCGACGATCGAGATCACCACGGGGTTTATGTATTCTCCAAACACAACGGATTCGAGGAAGTCCACGCATGTGCCCGCCCCGAATTGACCGACGAACAGATAGATGAGATAGAGCACAAAAACCAGGATAGGGATCCCCCAGACCGGATGCTGGGAGAGGTTGCCCACCATCTCCATCCAGGATGAGCCGCCACTCGGCTCGGCGGTCAGCACTTCGTCGAGCAGCGAGTCGATGGCGTCAAGCCGCCGTTTGCCGATAAGGTAGCCGAGCGGCTCGGCAAATCGGGCCTGCGTCTCATCCACGATGGATTTTATCGAGTCGATCTGTTCCTTGGCGCAGTTCTCCTCAAGCCATTCATCGAGGCTCTGATCGCCGGCGAGTATCATCACCGCCAGCGACTCCCTTGATATCGGCGCATCGGGCACAATGGCCGCTATCTTCTCGGCGGCGGCCCGGATGGTTGGATGATACTCCACCTTGAAGCCTGAGGGTCGGGCCGACGAAATGGATGTCCGCAGCTTGTTCATGCCGCGCTTCTCGGTGGCGACCGTCTCGACAACGGGCACGCCCAGCCGGTCGGCGAGTCTGCCGATGTCGATCTCTATGCCTATGCTTTTTGCCTCGTCGGCCATGTTGAGCGCCAGTACCATGGGCACGCCCATCTCGGCCATCTGCGAGGTCAAAATGAGCGACCGCCTCAGGTTCTTCGAATCCGCCACCTGAATCACGGTGAACGGGCCCTGCTCGAATAACATATCCCGCGCGACTCTTTCGTCCTCGCTCCGGGGGATGAAGCTGTTTGCGCCGGGGGTGTCGATGACACGGTAGGTTCCGCCGTTAAAGCTGGAACTGCCCTTGGTAATCTCGACGGTCGTGCCGGGATAATTCGATACGATAACGTATTTGCCCGTAAGGAGCGAAAATATGACGCTTTTGCCGACGTTGGGATTGCCGACAAGCGTCAACGTGGGCGCCGAAGCGGAATCCTTCGACACAATCTTGTCGCCTGTGTCGTGATTATGCATTTTCTCTGCTTGTACTCCCCCGGAAACAGCCGTTTGAATCAGTCTTACAATTGCCGATCTTCAAATGAGTTCGAATCTGCGTGAACCCTCCGTAGCGGCTCCACGGATATTCCTCGCGTTTGCCCGAAGTTGCGATTGCATCTCAATTAAACGCCAAAGGAAATTCTCAATAACACTTATCGCAACGCCCGAAAATGCGCAGACTATGCCATTCGGCCTTGAAATTCAACTCATCACAGACCTTCTGCTGAAGCAATTCGATCAATACATCCCCGAATTCTATCGTCTTGCCGCATTCGGTGCATATCATGTGGTCGTGGTGCTGATGTCCCATTATGTGCTCGTATACCTTCTTCGACTCACCCAGCTCCATTGCTCGGACGAAGCCTCCCTTGACCATGAGTTCGAGCACGCGATACACGGTGGCCCGAGAGGTTTTCTTGTCCTTTTGCCTGAGCACGTTGACGAGTTCGTCGGCGTCGAAGTGGCGGTGGATCGCAAAAACAGCTTGGAACACGGCGCGCCTTTGCGGCGTGGCTTTTAGATCATTTTCTGCGAGAAATTTTTCGAAC
>CBFDAY010000374.1:0-2979 GCA_965602895.1 uncultured bacterium | reverse complement strand
TCCGTGACCTTCGCCGCCTATTCCCTATTAGCAATCGTCCAGTTGGGGTGGCGGGAGCAGGCTTCGTCCAGGTAGTCCTCGATCCAGTCTTTGATCTGAGGGCTGATGTAAAACCTGGGCTCCATCAGCGGGTCGTCTGCCGATACGACGCCCTCTTTGATCGCGATGTCGACCAGGTCGGTGCCGGGCATCAGCCGAACGCCGACGCAGAAATCGAGCATGAACGGGCTGCGCCCTTCGAGAAACTCGACGGTTTCCTCGATTGTCGCCCGGTCCTCGCCCGGCGCCCCGACAAGGAGCGAGAGGACGTAGTTGAGCCCGGCCTCCTCGAGCATCTCGGCGGCGGCGCGAAGCTGGTCCTTCGTGAAACCCTTGCGCAGCAGCTTCAGCATCTTCTCAGAGCATGTGTCGGACGCCAGCGAGACCGCGTTGCATCCGGCCTCCTGCATCAGGCCGATGAATTCTTTATCCAGATACGCCGGATTTACCGTTGCAACCCAAAACACGCCCGGCTTGCGCCGAATGATTTCGCGGCAGACTTCCTTTGCATACTCTTTGGGGAAGTTGAAAATAGCGTCGGTGAAGAATGCGACGTTGACGCCGTGCTCCTTCTGCATAATCTCGAGTTCGTCGACGACCTTCGCGGGCGACCTCTTGCGCCAGCGCTTCCCCATCACGATCGGGCCGTCGCAATAAATACACCTGAATGAGCACCCCTGCTTGACGACAATGCAGCCGAATCCGCCTTCGGCCGCATAGCGCCGGTTGTCGAACAGGTCGCGCCGAGGGAGCTTTAGCGAGTCGAGATCCTCGATGAATTGAGGCGGATTCATGCGGGCGCCGTCGTCCCCGCGCCAGACCAGGCCGGGCAGGTCGGACCAGTCGGCCTTATTCTCGAGGCGATCCACAAGCTCGCGAAACACTACTTCGCCTTCACCGGCAACGGCGAAATCGGCCCCAAAGTAGTCAAAAATCGCCACCGGGCTGACAGTGACAGCGCCTCCGCCGATGACAATCTTCGCGTCGGAGTGTTTCCGGCATATGTCCACCACCTCTTTCACCTCGGGTAGCAGAAACTCGGGCTCCAGGTAGCACTGATTATCGAGGTTCCGAACCGAAATCGCTATCAATTCGGGCGCAAAATCCGAAAGCGTCGCTTTCAGATCGGCCTCCGGGTCGTCGGAGAACATGAAGTCGAGCGCCCTGATTTCGTTGCGAGACTCGTCGATCTGCGCGATCACGCTGGCAAGCCCGAGGGGCATCGGCGGCATGATCCGCCTGAGGCGGTTGGTCGATATGAACAGGATCTTCACTTTTAGCCTCCGGAGAAATGGACTACCTGTTACAAGATCAATTTATCACAAGGCCGGACTCCCGGCCGTTACGCCGCTTACATCAGGAGATTAACATCAGGAATATCGGCGTGGTCACGACGCTGAGGAGCGTGCCTATGAGTATGGCCGAAGCCACGGCGTCGGGATCGGCGTCGTACTTCTGCGCCAGGATCACATTGAACACGGCGGGCGGCATGATCGAATCGAGCAGAATAACGTTTCGGCTCACGCCCGATACCCCGAACATTATGACGAAGCCCGCCGCCAGAAGCAAGCCGCCGCCCATCCTGATGCCTACGCCCGCCGCCGCATGGCGGAGTTCGGATATCCTCAAGGAGCGAAGCTGCACGCCAAGGTTCAACACCATCAGGGGAATCGCCGTATCGGCCAGCATGCCGACCGGCGTCATCAGGAATTTCGGAAGCCCCAAATCGAGCAGCGAGATGACAAGACCTCCGAGGGCGGCATAGATCAGCGGAAGCCTGAATATCTCACGATGGCCTCCCTCGCCCTTCGCTATGAATATCCCCAGCGAGAAATTCAGGACCGCCACCGTTACGAAGAATATGATCGCCTTGTCAAAGCCGGCCGCCCCGAAAGCCAGAAGGGCAAAAGGCAGCGCCATGTTGCCCGAATTCATGAACATCGCAGGCAGGTAGAGCCCGCGCATATGCACGCCCCGGGCCCGCTGATAGATGCCCATCAACACCCCATTGCCAAAGACGACGCAGACCGCCGCGCCACCCATGACAAGCCACTCCGAGCCCACGATCTCGCGCTTGGCGATGGACAGGAATATCAGGCACGGACTCGTCACATTGACCGCTATCTCGGATATCGTGGGAATATCTATCCGCTTCCGGCCCGCAAGAAAATATCCCAGCGCGATTATTGAAAAAACGGGAAAGACAACCTCTATTGTCGTCATGACAGTCGGCTCCACGGAGAGACGGCCGGCCCGCGCCGGGCCTCCGCCTACCATGCATGCAAACATTCAGTAAGCATCAATGGAATCGAAAACGCGCGAAAAACCTGCTAATCGTAGCACATCGCCGGGCCGATTTCAAAGGGCCTGCAATATGAAAAGAGAGTCCGTAATGATTGTGAGAAAGAATTGATGGGGGATATCTTGGGGCCGGGGTCCAAAAAGAGAGGAGGCTGGGTGCCACCCCAAACACCCAGCCTGATGAGGAGAAAGATGTCTCTGGGTCCAAGAAGGACCCGTCTGCCTGTGAGGCAGATTAAGTAGCATAGTATTGCAATTACAATGCCAAAGGATCCGCCGGACGATCAGTGGTTTGCCGATATGTGATTGAAATTTATTTATTCAGAAAGGAATGTTTCATAAATCATGCGCTAAACAGTTTGAGCCAAGCCGTTTTGGAAAAGTAAGTCGACATATATAATCGACAAGATCATGATTTTCCACGACCATAATTCGGCTCCTTTTTTCCTCAAAACACACAAACAGCCCAAGAGAATGTGTTGCATGAAACATATAATACTGTTTCAGATGTTTCGCAACCGTTTCAAATAAACAGTTCGGTAGTTGGCCCAAGAGCCAAAAATCCGGGAGGAGGCACAACGTGCCCGAGACAGATAAAACCGGAATTCCGCATTCCGTTTGGCATGACTTGCCGCAGGC
>CBFDAY010000373.1:0-2992 GCA_965602895.1 uncultured bacterium | reverse complement strand
GCTCCGTCCCAGCTCCATGTGGCCGGCGCTCCTATCGCGGAGCCGCCACCCGGGGAAGCTGTCGTCGTCGCGGCAGCGGTCGGGCCCGCGCGGACGCCTCCGGCCGTGAAAGAGGCCCGCCCGGAAAGAAAGGGCAGGCCGGAATTGAAAATCAACGCTATCGCCTGGAAGAACGCCGAACCAAGGGCAATCGTCAATATGCAGAGCGTCTATGAAGGCGATATGATAGAGGGCGCGACCGTGCTGGCGATCGGGCGGAAAATAATCGTCTTTCAGTATGAAGGGGAGACCTTCGAGGTTCGCTTCTGAGACTCGGGATCAGACCGCCTGCAGCAACTGCTCGTCTATTTTCACTCCGATTTTCCCCCGCAGAGTCTTGAAATGGTCCTCGAAGACCTGTTGCCGCCTCTGGGCGAGGGTCCTGTTTCTGATAGATTCCTTTGCGGCCTCATATCCGTCGGCGTCGGCCGGGATCTTCCCCTTTGAGGCGAAAGCATAGGCGGTGTCTCCGCTGACAAACGGGCCGGCGGCATGTCCTTTTTCCAGTCCGAAGAGAATGTCTGTCAGTCCGGGAATAAAAGGCAACTCCGGCGGGTAACCGCGGCGGGTGAACGGCTCGGTCTTTTCGGGTTCAGGCAAGCCGTCGATGCCGGCTAGCGCGACGCCCTTTTCATTTATTTCGGCCACGCCCTTCTCGATCTCTGCTTTAACAAGCTCCAGCGCCTTTTCCGCCTTTGCGGCCGCGCGAACCTTTTCCTCGATCTCGTTCAGTTCGGGAATCAGCTCGGGCCGGCGCTCGATCACCTCCACGACGTAGAAGGCATCACTCGCGTCAATCACGTCCGACGCCTTGCGCTCCTGCAGGCCGGGGAGTATCTCGATTATCTCGCGCACGAGGCCGATGCCGGGGATTACACTGCTGGTTTCGGAGAAAAGAGGCGTGGTCGAGACTTCTATTTTATTTTTCCTTCCGGCCTGTTCGAGCGATGAATCGATGGCGGCTCTTGCCAGTATCAGCGCCTTTTCCTGGAGCGAAAGGAGCGTGTCGTCGCTGGGCTCGACCTTGACCAGGATGTGCCTGGCGCGCACCTGCTTGTCGTCGCCCGCGCCCCTGGTTTCCTCCACCTTTATGATGTGGTAGCCGAATTCGGATTTAACGATGTCGCTCACGTCGCCCGGCTCCATCGAGAAGGCGGCGTTCTCGAACTCTTTTGCCATGCGACCCCTGCCGAAAAAGCCCAGGTCGCCTCCCCTGGACTTTGTGGCGGCATCATCGGAGTAGTACTCGGCCAGCCCTGCGAAGTCGTCGCCCGCATGCACGCGCTCGAAAATTCTCTGGCTGTATTCCCGCGCGACTTCGTAGTCGGCCTGATTCGGCTCCTTTTTCATCTCGATGTACGCGAGCTTCACTTTTGCGGGCACGGCATATTCCTCTTTGTGCAGTTCGTAATACGAAGCCGCATCATCCTCTGAAAGCTCGATGTCTCCGGCAAGCTCGCTCGCCTTGAGTGCGACGAATTCGATTTCAATCTTTTCGTTTTGCCGCCGGTACTCCTCCCTGATTTCCTCCTCGGTCACACGCGCACCCGACTGGATCGCATCCATCACTTTCTGAAGGCTTAGCGACTGCCGTTCCTGCTCCGTCAGCGCGGCCCAGTTGTTGCGGGGGTCGCTGATGGCGGTGTTCCACTTGGCGGGATCGAACTTGCCGTCGGTCTGGAAAACCGCCAGCCGTTTGAGCGAGTCCTGCACCTCTTTATCGGAAACAATGATCCCCATGCGTCTGGCCTCCTGCTGCAGCAGGGTCTCGCGTATCAGCCTGTCCAGCGCCTGCTGCTTGAGGTCGAGCATTTTCTCGATCTCCGGGCTGAGGGAGCCGCCGAAGTTGTCTCTCGCCGCCTGGCGCATGTTGCGGTAGTAGTTCGCAAATTCCTGATACGATATCTCGCGGTCGCCGATTTCGATAAGAACCCTCTCGTCCCGGCTGCCGATATTCGGGGCGCCCCACAACACGAACGCCGGAACAATCAATATTATCGTGCCGATGAGGAACCGCTTGGTGTTTTTGCGCATGTAGTCAAGAAGCATGGTACACAATTCTCCGAGGTATTCTGTGCCTGTGAAGCCTCACATGTGCTTGGTACAACGTGCTATTATAGTCCTTTTGGGGCCGTTTTTCAATTGCGGGCGCCTCGGGTGGAGTTTCCCCATTTTTTCAGAAGGTGTTGAAGAGTCATTGAGCCCTTTACCAACTCGCCCGCGCTGCCGTCGCGCACCGTGGCCGGATATTGTATTTGCTTCGCATGGGGCTTGCACACACTTACTTCCTCAATTTACCTGTCAAGGCCACTCCGGCATAGTCTGCAGTCATTTTCAGATTAACGGTAACTGACCCTCGGTTGTCCGATTTTGTGCGAAAAACTTCTCGACCGTCATGACTGATTTTGACCTCGGAAAATGGGGCAAACTCGAAACTCCTGAATGTCGTCTCCCCACTTCCCGATACGGAGAACTCCACGGAACTTGCCCTCGAAATGTAGTTTCTCACGTTGGTCCCGGGAGCGGAGAAAAAGAACTCCCGGTCATCTCTCATTGCAATGGTTTTTTCGCACGAGGCAGTAACAGCATAATTGCCGCCCTTATAGAGAACGTTTGATAATCTTGTCTCATCCTTCAGAAACCTGCATCCGAACCGAATTCCTTCTCCCATCTCAACGTCAAACAGCTCTTCAATTCCCATCAGCGCCAGCAGTGCACCCCATGGGTAGAACCGATCTGAGCCGCTAGAGCCCGGCGAGGTTGAAACCGGTACATCGTCGGCTTCTCCGGTTATGGCGTTATAGTTCTCGTGGCAATGCCCTCTCAGCTCCCATTCATGCATGAACAACCGAACGCTGCGGAGCGCGAGTTGGTGTGCCACCTCGTCGAATCCGCATTCTTTCAAGCCCAGATACACCAGGTAATTTACTGAAGGCCAGATGCGCCCCCTCCA
>CBFDAY010000372.1:0-3004 GCA_965602895.1 uncultured bacterium | reverse complement strand
AATGATTTTCTGCTTCTCCACATCTCCCCAATACGGATCAAACGGCAGATCCAGCTCGCCCAGCCGTGTTCCAACGGCCAGAACAACGTCGGCCTCCTTCCTTGCGCTCATGGAGCCGTCGCCCCACGCAAGCAGGGAGTTGGGGTGGTCCTGCGAGATTACCCCCCGAGCGGCCGCGCTGGTGGTGGCGGGGCAATTCAAGAGTTCCGCCAGCTCCGCAAGATCGTCCCACCCCTCGGCGTTAAGCACGCCTGCGCCCGCCATTATCAATGGGTTCTCCGCCTTGGCGATTAGCGCCGCTACCTCTTCGATCTGTTTCTGTGAGGGCTCGGCGATGGGCGGACGGTACTGATGCGGCTCCAGAATTCTAACGGTAGAATCGTCGCCAGTCGCGTAAAAAATAGTGTCCGGGATATCTATCTGGACGGGACCGGGCCTGCCGGACGTTGCCATACGATAGGCCGTCTGCACTATCTCCGGAATCCTCTGCCAGCTATGGACCACCGCGTTCCATTTTGTTATGGGTTTGAAGATGTCATATTGATCCAGTCCCTGGAATACCCCCGATTTAGCAGGGTAGATAACCTCGGAGCGGCGCTGCGCGGTGATCGCGATCACCGGCACGCCCTCCTCCTTGGCGCAAAGAATCCCCGGCATGAGGTTGGCCGTTCCGGGGCCCGCCCCCGCCATGACAACGGGAATCTTGCCGCTTGTCTTGTAAGCTCCCTGCGCCATGTGGACGGCGGCGGACTCGTGGCGCGGCGTTATCCATCTTATGCCGTATTCCTCCACCTTTCCCATCAACGGGTTGTACGCAAAATCAGGAATGGCGAAAATCCTTTTCACGCCTTCCTTTTGCAGGCATTTGAGAAGAAGCTCTCCTCCTGTGATCTCTGCCATGAGTATCATCTCCTTTGGTCATGGTTGAAAAGGTGACACGTTTTAATAAAGCTCCAACGCCTGTTTACAGGTTTTCCAGCAGGGGCAAGACGAGGCCCATGCTGATGCCGGCCGTCATGCCGCCGTCGATGCAGATTGCCTGGCCGCTGATGAACGAGCAGTCGTCGGCGGCGAGGAAATGGAATAGCGCCGCGACCTCCTCGGGCTTGCAGAGGCGGCCGAGGGGCATCATCATTGTGGCGATCTTCAACTCGGCCTGCCCCTCGTCGCTATAGGCCATTGGTGTATCTACGGTGCCCGGGCACACGCAGTTGACGCGGATGTTGCGTGCCGCCAGCTCGATCGCGGCCGTGCGGGTAACTCCGATGACGGCGGCTTTGGACGCGACGTATGGCGCATACGTGGGCGCGCCCTGGTAGCCGGCGACGGAAGAAGTGTTGACTATTGAGCCGCCCTCTGTCATATGGTCGGCGGCGTGTTTTATGCCGAAAACCACTCCCATGAGGTTGAGCCTGTAGCCGGTCTCGTAATCTTCGGCCGGCAGATAAGGAATCAAATTGGGGCCACTGCCCTCGCCGCCGCCGGCGTTGTTGATGACGATGTCGATGCGGCCGTAGGTCTCGGCGGTCTTGTCCATGAGCGCCTTGACCTGTTCCTCCTGAGTCACGTCGGTTTTGATGAACAAGCCGCCCACCTCCTTCGCCAGCTCGGAGGCGTCAGTGATGTCGGCGACCGCCACTTTCGCTCCGGCCTCGGCAAATCGTTTTACCGTGGCCAGACCGATGCCGGATGCGCCCCCGGTCACGACCGCGATCTTGCCTTTGAGTGAGAACATGTTTGTTGTCCTCCTTTCGTATTGATTTTTAAGCCTATATCAGCTTCCGCACCAAGTGATAATTAGGAATTCCCAGCTCGTTGGTTTCGGAGATTATCCGGAAACCGTGCGTTTTATAAAACTGTACGGTCTTCGGATCGGTGGTGCTTAGATATGTCGGGACACCCTCCCGGTCGGCGAGGTCGGTCAAATATGTAAGCATAGCGCCGCCAATACCGCGGCCCTGGCGTTTCGGGTCGACCGCAATTGTTTCGAGGTAATAGTTCGGCTCTTTGGAACGGTGGGCGGCATCTTCCATCGACGACTTCATGCCGCGCCACAGGATACCGGGATTTGTTTGAAACAACGCTCGCAGCAGGAGTTTGACCATGTCCAAATTGGAAACGGTTTCTTCTCCGGGCGCGGAAATAATCATGACGCCGACGAGTTCTCCATTCAGGAAGGCGCATCTGGATACGCCATGGGGAAGACTGAACTTAGCTTGGGCGCCGAAGTGCTTACTGAGAAGAGGCAGCCTTTTTTCGGGGCTCTTTCTGATTGTCGCCACCGCGCCCGGCTCGTCGACAAAGGCCTCGGCAATCAGAAATGTGGCCTTCTCAACATGATCTTTTTCCAGAGTAACGATTTCGAGTTCGCCGGTGTCCATGAAGTGCCTCCATTTTTTAGTCCACTTAGAGTGTGAGTTTTAGCTGCTTCCCCAAAGGCTGTGAGCGCAAGGAGGGCGTAGCCCGACTGGAGCTTACAGCCCGCGCCGCGAACTCCGCAGGGGTCTGATACCCGAGCGAACTGTGCGGCCTGAACTCATTATGTCTGAATCCTCAAGTTTTCACAGCTTCCCGTTTTCTCATTGCTATCTATCCGTTACAGCAACTCTCGAAATCCTTCTTTATTCCACTCCTCGCCAGCCTTCTTGGCCCGGATCGCCTTGAGAAGCGCCTTGTGTCGCTCGCGGGTCATGGGCAGGAAATACGCAAGGACAATCGAGATTATCAGCAGTCCGGCCACGAGCGGCCCGAACATTATTCTCAGTCCCAGCAGCACGGCGGGCGGCTGTACGGCGTTCGGCGTGTAGCCGATCCGGTCGAGCACCTGGCCTACGATGAGGAGCGCGAAGGCGGACCCCGTTTTCAGGATAAAGATAGCCACCCCATAGTAGAGACCCTCGCGTCTCTTGCCGGTCTTGAACTCGTCCACCTCGACCACGTCCGGTATCATCGCCCAGCACAATTGGTATGTGGAACAGGCACCGGCCGCGCCCAGAACAGAAAC
>CBFDAY010000371.1:0-3039 GCA_965602895.1 uncultured bacterium | reverse complement strand
CTACCTCATCGGGGTTCACGCCCTGTGGGGCTCTTTACCGAACAATTCCTTGACGATATTCTGGACGGCGGGCATGCGTGTTTGTCCGCCGACGAGTATGACCTCGTCGATGTCCTTGGGAGAAAGTTTCGCGTCCTTGAGCGCGGTAAGGCACGGCCCCTTCGTGCGCACGACCAGGTCGTCCACCAGTTGCTCCAGCTTGGCCCTTGATAGCGCGATGTTGAGGTGCTTCGGGCCGGAGGCGTCGGCGGTAATGAACGGCAGATTTATATCGGTAGTCTGCGATGTTGAAAGCTCGCACTTGGCCTTTTCGGCCGCTTCTTTCAGGCGCTGCAGCGCCATGCGGTCGCTGCGCAAGTCGATTCCCTGCTCCTTCTTGAACTCATCGGCCAGCCAGTCGATAATGCGCTGGTCGAAGTCGTCGCCGCCCAGGTGCGTATCGCCGCTCGTGGCCTCGACCTCGAACACGCCCTCGCCCAGATGGAGAATCGATATGTCGAATGTTCCTCCGCCCAAATCGTAGACCGCGATCTTTTGCTCGCCTTTCTTGTCGAGCCCATACGCCAAAGATGCCGCGGTGGGCTCGTTTATGATTCGGAGCACCTCGATCCCTGCGATCCTGCCCGCGTCCTTGGTCGCCTGTCTCTGGGCATCGTTGAAGTATGCGGGCACGGTAACTACCGCCTGGGTGACCTTCTCGCCCAGATAGTCCTCTGCGGTCTCCCTCATCTTTTGAAGGATCATCGCCGATATCTCGGGCGGGGTGAGCGTCTTCTCGCCGGTATCGACGACAACGTTGTCGCCCTCGCCTCCCTCGACCTTGTAGGGCACGAGTTTTTCTTCTTCCGCCACTTCGTTGTGCCGGCGTCCCATGAAGCGCTTGACGGAGAAAATCGTGTTTTCCGGGTTCGTGATGGCCTGTCTTTTGGCCACGGTTCCGACGAGACGCTCTCCGTCCTTCGTGAACGCGACGACGGACGGCGTGGTCCTGCCGCCCTCGGCGCTAGGCAAGACGGTCGCCTCGCCTCCTTCCATTACTGCAACGCAGGAGTTTGTCGTGCCCAGATCGATACCGATTACTTTTGCCATTCGCTATATCGCCTCCACTTTGATACGTTTTCCCGTGACGAACGCCGACCGCCCCGGTAGGCGTCCGCGACAAAAAGGTTTGCTCGCTCTCGTTTTATTCCGATGAATGCTCGGGCGCCTGCACCTGCTCGTGTGTGCCGACGGTCACTTGGGCCGGCCGCAGAACCTTGTCGTGCAGGTAGTACCCCTTCCGAATCTCGCCTACCACCGCGCCTTCTTCCGCGTCCGGCGCGTGCACGCGCAGCAGCGCGTCGTGCTTGTTCGGATCGAAAGGCTCATCAACTGTCTCGATCGGCTTCACGCCCAGTTTTTCGAGGACATTGAAAAACTGGCTGAGAATCATCTCGATGCCCTCGCGGAGCTGTGAATTGGAATCGTCGTGCGTGCGCGCCGAATCGACAGCCAGCTCGACGGCGTCGACGACGGGCAGAATCTCGCGGAGCGCGTTTTCCGCTCCGTATCTCAGCAGGCTCGCCTGTTCCTTCTGAACGCGTTTTCTGTAATTGTCAAAGTCGGCCTGGATGCGGAGGAGCCGATCGTGCTGTTCCTCTTTTTCTTGAACGAGCCTTGCCAGCTCCTCGGGGGATGGCGCCTCTTCTTCGGGCTCGGCGACGCGCTCGGGCTCCTCAATTTCAGATATTCTCAGATCGTCCTCCTGAAGGTCGGTCTCTTTTTCGTCTCCCACGGCCTTGATGGGCGCCTTTTTCTTTCTGGCCATCTATATTATCCTCCGCACATTTCAGTCAGTACGCTGCCGAGCCTCCCGGCCACGAACGCGACAAGCGAGGACGCGCGCGAATACTCCATCCGCGTCGGCCCGATAACGCCTATCGCGCCGCTCATCCTGCCACCAACACGATAGGGCGATGCCACGATGCTGCAACTCCTGACGCCGTCGAGCGGATTCTCCGAGCCTATCCTGATGCAGACTTCGGTTGCTTCTCCTTTGAGAATGCAGCACTCAAGCAGTTCGTTGAGGCACCTTTTTTTGTCGAGCACGCTCAGAACGGGGCGCAGCAGGTCGAGATCGGCAAACTCGGGCTGATCGAAAATGTTCTCGACCCCGTCCAGAAACACGTCCCGCGCATTATCCTCGGCGAGGATTTCCTCCAGCAGGACTTTGAGCAGGCCGGCCAGCTTCTCATCCTTGGAGCCGACCAGGCCATGCGGGGAATCCAGCATCTCGAGCGCCTCGGAGAACGCAAGCGAGCAAAGCTTCTCGTTTGCAAACGCCTCGACCCGCTCTATCTCATATTCCATCATATCATCGGGAACGGCCGAAATGCATTTCCTCACTTCTCCCGTGTGTGTCACGACTATGGCGACCACCTTGCGCGCATCGAGCGGCACGAGATCCACGCGTTTGATCGTCTCCGCGGCCGTCGTGGGCGTTTGCACAACGGCGGTGTAATGAGTGGCTATCGAGAGAAGTTTTGTCGAAAGCTCGAAAAGCTCTTCAAGCTGCTTTATCCTGGCCCTGTACAGCCTCTCTATCCACAACTGCTGCTCGGGCACTACCTCGTACATCTCCATCAGGTCGTCCACGTATAGCCTGTACCCGATCTCGGTGGGCACGCGGCCGGCGGAGGTGTGCGGCTGGCGCACATACCCCATTTCCTCCAGGTCCGCCATGACATTTCGCACCGAAGCGGGGCTGAGCGCGAAGCCTATCTTTTTCGCCACCGTCCGCGAGCCGACGGCCTCTGCCGTCGTAATATGAGTGCTGACAATAGTTTGCAGTATGCCTTCCTGGCGGGGTGTCAGCGGCGCTGCCTCAATCATATACGTCGTTTCCTTTTTGGCACTCCCCCATTCGGAGTGCTAAATCTCCACAAAGTTTACCAAAATCGCAAAGGCTTTGTCAAGCAGGGAAAGGGGCAAAACCGCATGTTTAATGGAAAGATTCTTGGATGACTCCTCATATGGCTTGGAGATTATAGAACTGGATTT
>CBFDAY010000370.1:0-3041 GCA_965602895.1 uncultured bacterium | reverse complement strand
TGTCCCAAGAATTACGGCCGTGAAACGGCGTAGATTCGGGACTGTCCCCTGATGAGGCCCGCGGCCGTAGTAAAATGTCTGAAATCCCCATTCCGACACATAAGGAATGGAATTCCGGGGGAGAATTCCGGGAATTCCGGGGACAGGATACTGATTTTCTTGACAGGTGGCATGAGACGGGTCCCTGAATAAGTGCAATTTCGTTCTCGATTTTACATTTCACCTAACTCGCGCAAAAGTGCACATTACGTTTTCAACTCTTCACTCGTGACGCACTACTGGGATTCGATGCTTTCGTTGGCCGGGGGTCAGGCGTCTGGCCCCGAAAACAGCGTCGATTGCTTGTAGCGCGCAAGCGCTTCTTCCAGGAGCACTCTAAGAATGGCGGCGAGAGGCACGGCGAAGAGCACGCCGAGAAAGCCCATCAGGTTGCCGAAGATCAGGATGGCGAGGATTATCACCACGGGATGAAGCCCGACCTTTTCGCTCATGATCCGGGGCGTAATAACGAATCCCTCCAGCAACTGGCCGAGCGCGATGACGCCGAGAGCGCAAGCGGGATGGACGGCGTCGCCGAACTTGATCAGCGCGAAAATCGCTGCGGGCAGTACCGCCAGCGCCGTTCCCAGGTATGGCACTATCTGCCCATATCCGCCCACGAGCGCGATCGGGAGCGCATATGGAACCCGCAACAGGCTCAGCCCGATGAAGTAGAACGCGGCGAGGAAAGTGCACACGAGAATCTGGCCCCGGAAAAATCCCCTGAGGTTTGCGTCAATCTTTCCCATTATTCGAAGGATATTTTCTTTGTAGGCCGGAGGGATGAGTTCGCGCGTTTTTTCGGTGATCTTGTCAAAGTCAAGCAGAAGATAGACGCTCACGACCGCAAAAAGGAGGAAAGTGACGACCGAGCCCACTACCCCGAGCGTGCCGGCGACGACCCTTGAGAGCGCGGTCCCGACCGACTCCAGCATCTGGGGCACGTGGCTCTTCAGAGTGGCGAAAAGCGACTCGATATCCGCGCTGAAGCGCTCGGCAAGCCCGGAACCGCCGAACCTTTCTATGAGAACAAGCAACTTGTCCTGCAATTCGGGGAAGCCCTCTTGAAACGAGCTTATGAGTTCGGCGCTCTGATGTATGAGTCTCGGTATGATCACGAGCAACGCCGCAGCGAAAGCCATAGCCAAAAGCGCCAGCAGCGCGGCGACGGCTAATGTTCGTCGCACCTTGCGCTGTTCGCAAAAATCGACGACGGGATCAAAAATGTAGGCGACAATGAATGCGAGCGTCAGCGGTATGAGTATCTGGCGCAGCAAATAGGAAAGCCAGAGCAACAGCGCGAGCGCCGCGGCGCCTGCGACAAAGCGCAGCCAGACGTTATCCCAGACCTTTTTCAATTTCTCTCCTGCTCCTCATGAAGGACAAAAGATCATTCCGACGTAGCCCACGGCCATGCGAAATTGCCGTTCGGGCGCGACATCGTAGCTGGTTGTATATTCGATGGTCAGACCGTTGACGCAACCCAGGGCCTTCGCGGCCGCGACGGTAGCGGCCATTGCGCCCGCGCCGCAGGCGTTCCTGTATTGGCCCGCCTCGGGCACGATCTCCTCCGCCCTCATGCGGGCGGCCAGCCCGATTACGCGAGCGTCGTTGCGTTTCATCCACTTGTGCGCCTCCGGGCCATATCCGCTCGGCGTAAACATGTATGGATCGCCGTAATGCGTGAGGTCGGTCGTGCCGACAACAACGGCGTCCACGCTGTTTTCCTTGAGGAACTCGCCCACCCGATTGCCGACGGAAGGGGCGTCGTCGCTCGGCAGAACGGAGATCGGGACCGCCGTGGCCCGGGGGAAAAAATGCTTGAGAAACGGCATCTGGACTTCTATGGAATGCTCGTCGTCATGGGCGGATTCGTTTCGCTCGAGTACACCGCCCGCGTGATCGATCAGCCCGTCAGCGAGGGCTTCGTTTACCCGGACTTTCCCGAACGGCGTCGCCCACGAGCCCCGCGAATAGACCGAGTTGGCGGGGATCCTGCGATGGACAGTCCCGAACAGGATGAACGTCTCAGGCTCGCGACGGGATTTGATGGTCTGGAAGACTTTCGCCGCCACCGCCCCGGAGTAGGCCCATCCGGCGTGGGGCACGAGTCCCGCGGCGGGAGGCGCGCCCAGATCGGGGGGCTCAAAGCCGGCAAGGTAGCCGCTTATCTCGGCATCAGAGGCGCCCGCGTAGAAATTGGCGGCAAATTGTCTGCGGGCCATCTTCGCCTCCCCTTTTGAACAAAGGCTCGGAAGAACGTGTCAGAGCAGCGCGCCCCCGAATATCTGGGCGGAAAAAATGAAAAGCTTTGCGTCCGGCTCCTTCCACGCGTCGGTCTTGAGGCCCGCCTTGCGGCAGGTTTCCTGGAGAAAACGCGGGCGGTCCCATCCATATTCGGTGGCCACCTGCGGCAACAGCAGGCCCGACGCCGAGCCTTTCTTTATCATTAGCCCGTGCCTGCCGACGCAGACCTTATCGGCCTTGTGGATTTCTTCGAGCGGCGTGAGCACGGATATTTCCACGTCAAGGTTCGGAAATTCATCCGGCTCGACGGATTGGAATCTGGGATCCCTCGAGGAGCATGCGACGGCCATATCGACAATGGTATGAAGCAACGGCTTGATTGGCTCGACATATCCTATGCAGCCCCTGAGGGCGCCGTTTTTCTCGGTGAGTGTGACGAACGCGCCGCATTTTCGGTGCAGTCCGGGGTTATCCGATTGGAACTCGGGAGTCCTGCCGTTTTCGGCATGTTCGATAATGGTCTTGCGAGCGACATCGAGCAAGAATTCCTGCTCGTCTTTGCTGAGCGGTTCTCCCGGGGCGTCCATGCGCGGCTCCCCCGTCTTTTGCCGGATGTGTATTCCGGCGGGGAATGTCCCTAGTACTCTGTAACGTTAATTTTAGGTCATTCCCAACTTGGTTGGGAATCCATGGGCCGTACTTGCCTTTCGCTTGGGACAGTCCCGATTCTACGGCCTTCGGCCCGTAAATCTGGG
>CBFDAY010000369.1:0-3069 GCA_965602895.1 uncultured bacterium | reverse complement strand
TTGGACAACTTGCGGGACTCTGAGACCGACAATATACGGTTGACACGACACTAGAGAGTTTGAAATGCCGATCGCCTCTGTCAACGGGATTGATCTGAGCTATCTGCTGGCCGACTATACGGATCCCTGGATGGGAGACAAAGAGTATCTGGCCTTGCTGCACGGATGGATGGGCTGCAAGGAAAGCTGGGTGCGGCAGATCCCGTTTTTCGCGCGCCACTTCGTAGTTGTCGCTCCTGATTTGCGCGGGTTCGGAGAGTCCGCGAAACCCGAGCGCGGGTATGCATTGGAAGAATACGTCCGCGACCTCGCGGCGCTCTTCGACGTGCTTGACATAGGGCGGGCCCACGTGCTGGGACAATCGTTCGGCGGCGTCATCGCGCAGATGTTCGCGATTATGAGGCCCGAGCGAACCCGGTCGCTGGTGCTCTGGGCCACCAGGAGCGAATCGAGTGGCTCGACCGACGTGGAAGCCGTGGCCGAGTTTATCAGGCGCGAAGGCATGCCCGCATTCGCAGAAGGTTTTTCCGGCAGCTTCGCCGACGAGGCCGAGCCCGAGATAACCGAGTGGAACAGGCGGCTCGTGGCGAGCGGGCAGCCTCACGTCGCAATCGAGACGCTGCGCGAAGTCTCCCGCGTGAACCTGACCGGGAATTTGCGCAAAGTACAGGCGCCGGCATTGATCCTTGCCTCGAGGGAGGACAAGGTCATCCCGTTCGAATACGCGGAAAAGATGAAGAAAAATATTGCGGATTCGACGCTTTATGAGTACAATGGAAGCCACGGCGCGTATCTCAAGAATCCGGACGAATGCAACCGAGTAATCCTGGATTTTCTCAAAGGGTTGTCTCGATAGAGTAATACGATGATAAACCAGGTGAACAGTTCAATAAACCGGGGTCATTTCGAGGCTTGCGGCAGAATCCTCGGCATGCAACACTTGTCCCTCCTTCTCGGCCTCCTGCTGCTTCGCGGGTTATGCCCGCGAACTATTAATCCGACATATCCAGCATCCGACCAAGCAAACCTCACAAAAGCGGTATAATTGTTTCGGCGATAGTGTGTCAAAGCAGCCGAAGATAAGGAGTACCACATATGAGTGACCAGGTATATATATTCGACACCACGCTCAGGGACGGCGAGCAGTCGCCGGGCGCGAGCATGACCATGGATGAAAAGGTACGCATGGCCATCCAGCTCGAAAAGCTGGGCCTGGACGTGCTCGAGGCCGGATTTCCGATCGCCTCGAAGGGCGAATTCGAGTCGGTTCAGAAAATAGCGGGCGCGCTCAAGAAGGTCTGCGTCGCGGGGCTGGCGCGCACCAACAAGGCCGACATCGATGCCGCCTGGGGCGCCATAAAGGACGGCGCGAATCCGAGGATCCACATCTTCATAGCAACCTCGGACATCCATCTCAAGCACAAACTGAAGAAGACGCGCGAGCAGGTGCTCGAGACCGCGGTTGAGGCCGTCAAATACGCGAGGCAGTACACGGGCAACGTGGAGTTCTCGGCCGAGGACGCCACCCGCAGCGATACCGATTACCTTTGCGAGATCACGCGCGCCGTCGTCGAGGCGGGCGCGGCCGTCGTGAACCTGCCCGATACGGTGGGCTATTCCACGCCCTCGGAAATCACCGCGATGTTCACGAAAATCTGCGATAACGTGCCGGAGGTCGAAAGCATCACCCTGAGCACGCATTGCCACAACGATCTCGGCATGGCCGTCGCAAACAGCCTCGCCGCCATCCGGGCCGGCGCAAGACAGATCGAGGGTACCATAAACGGCATAGGGGAGCGGGCCGGCAACGTCGCGCTTGAAGAAATCGTGATGGCGATCCGCACGCGAGAGGATCGGCTCCCGTTCTACACGTCGATCAACAGCCATGAGATATACAGGACGTCGAAACTGCTCAGCAAGGTTACCGGCCTCGCCATACCGCGCAACAAGCCGATCGTGGGCAAGAACGCGTTCGCCCATGAATCCGGCGTGCACCAGGACGGCGTCATAAAGGAGGCTCTCACCTACGAGATCATGACTCCCGATTCAGTGGGAGTGCCGCGGAGTTCCATAGTGCTCGGCAAGCACTCGGGCCGGGCTGGCCTGCTGGCGCGTTGCGAGGCCCTGGGCTTCAAGCTCTCCGACGATGAGATCAAAGAGTTATACGACAAATTCATCGACCTCGCCGACAAAAAGAAAGAGGTTACCGACGACGATCTCGTTGCCCTCGTCGAAGATGTCTTGGACCTGGTCGAGGAGGTCTACAAACTCGAGTACCTCCAGACCACCAGCGGAACCAAAACCGAGGCGACGGCTACCATGCGGCTTCGCCGCGATGATGAGTTGATACTGGATTCGAATGTCGGCGACGGCCCCGTCGACGCCTCGTACAAGGCCATAGAGCGCATTACCGGTGTCAGCGGCCGCTTGCTCGAATACTCGGTCAACGCCGTCACCATAGGCAAGGACGCCATGGGCGAGGCTCTCGTAAAGGTGAAATTCGAGAACGACGTTGTCGGCGGACACGGCCTGAGCACCGACGTCATCGAGGCCAGCGCGAAGGCGTACCTGAACGCGCTCAACCGATGGCTTTCCGTCAGCAAGAAGAGATAACCGGCCGAAGGGGGCGCGGCGAATCGCCGTTGTCCCCTTCGCGCCTTTAGCGCAGCCCCTGGATTCGCGGACACCCCAATTGACTGCCGCGACAACGAATGGAGACCGTCATGGCTTACGAGACACTGCTAGTGGACAGCGCCGACCGCATTGTCACCATCACGCTCAACCGGCCGCCCATGAACCCGATCAGCAACCGGTTGATCGACGAGCTGCACGCCGCGTTCGATGAAATCGAGAGTGACGGCGAGGCGCGCGCTGTCATAATCACCGGCGCGGGCGAGAAGGCCTTCTGCGCGGGAGCCGATATAAGCGAGTTCGGCCAGGCATTCGCCGAGGGGGGGATAAGGGAAGTCGCGATGTCGAGGCACAGGATGTTCACGCGCATCGAGAGGTTTCCCAAGCCGGTCATCGCCGCGATAAACGGCTACGCGCTCGGTGGAGGCTGCGAGCTGG
>CBFDAY010000368.1:0-3070 GCA_965602895.1 uncultured bacterium | reverse complement strand
CGTCGGCACCGCGAATTTCATTAACCCGGAAGTGTCCATTGAAATAATTGACGGGATCAAGAAATACCTGCTAAAACATAAGATGCGCGACGTCTACCAACTCATAGGAAGCCTTGAGACTAATGAGCCTGGCCCCCAGGGAAAGACTGATTGTTGCTCTTGATTTTCCGGCCTCGGACGATGCGCTCGCATTTGTCGGAAAGATGGGAGATACGATTTCCTTTTACAAGGTCGGGCTCGAGCTGTTCTCGGCTTCCGGACCGGCAGTGGTGACGCGCTTGAAATCCGCAGGCAAGGCGGTTTTCCTGGATCTGAAATACCACGACATCCCCAACACCGTTGCAGGCGCCTCCGCGCAAGCCGTCGAGATGGGAGCCGACATGTTTAACGTCCACGCGCTCGGCGGAATGGAGATGATGCGCGCGGCCGCCGAAGCGGCGTCCAAGGCGGCGGACAGGCTCGGCGTGCCGCGCCCGATCCTGCTGGGTGTCACCGTGCTCACAAGCCTGAATCGCGAAGCCATGGAACACGAGCTGGGTCTGTCAATCGGCGAAGGCGTCGCCAATTTTGTGACCGAAAAAGCAAGGCGGGCCAAAGAGGCGGGCCTCGACGGTGTGGTCGCATCGCCGAAAGAGGTCGCCGGAATCCGTGCCGCCTGCGGAGACGGATTCCACATAGTCACGCCGGGCGTGAGGCCGACGTGGGCCTCGGTGGGCGACCAGAAACGAATCGCTACGCCCTCGGAGGCAATATCGATGGGCGCAGACAGGATAGTCGTCGGGCGGCCCATCACAAGGGCTCGCGATCCGTTGGAGGCGGCCGAAAAAATCCTTGCCGAAATCGCGTGAAAGGCGAAACTCGATGACTCCGCAAAAACCAGGAACACAGGCGCTGTCTCCGGAAGATCTAATCTCCCTGTTCGAGCAAAAGGGAGCGCTCTTTACGGGGCATTTCCGGCTTTCCTCGGGGCTGCACAGCGATAGATACCTTCAGTGCGCAAAAATATTGCAATATCCCGACATCGCCGAGCGCATCGGCTCGGCGATGGCCCAAGAGTTTTCCGATGCAAAACCCGAATGCGTTGTCGGCCCTGCCATCGGCGGGATCGTGATCGCGCAGGAGGTCGGGCGCGCGCTCGGCGTCAGGGCGATTTTCGCCGAGCGAGAGTCGGGCTCCATGACCCTTCGACGCGGCTTTGCGGTTGAAAAAGGAGAACGAGTGCTCGTCGTCGAGGATGTCATTACGACCGGAGGGTCGGTGCGGGAGGTCGTCGATGCGCTCGGCGAGATGGGAGCGGAAGTCGTCGGCGTAGGCGTCATAATCGACCGCAGCGGCGGGAAAGCCGACTTCGACGTCCCATTCAAGTCGCTCGCCCGCCTGGAGGTGAAGACCTTCAACGAGGACGATTGTCCTCTCTGCCAGCGGGGCGAGCCTGTCTGCAAGCCGGGCAGCCGAATATCCTGAAAGGATTCGCGCGCAATGCAGTCCGATTACCCCGAGCAATACCAAAAGACAGCCCGCCTTGCCGACGGAATCGAAATTCTTCTCCGGCCGATCAAACCGACCGACGACAAACTCATTGTGGAACTGTTCCACTCGCTTTCGAAAAAGACGATCCACCTGAAATTCTTTTCCTCCCTGAAATACATGCCGAAAGAACAGGTCGAGAAGATTACCCGTATCGACTATGACAAGCAGATGGCCATCGTCGCCGTGATGAAAGAAAACGGCGGGGACAGGCTGATCGCGGTCGGACGCTACACGTTGATCGATGAAGAGCCCGGCGCGGCCGAGTTCGCCATCGTGGTGCAGGACGCGCACCAGGGCCGCGGCATCGGCACCGAGGTGCTTTATCATCTTGCCCATGCGGCCAAGCTCCAGGGTGTGCACGTGATTGTGGGCTACATAATGAACGAGAACTCGCGCATGTTCGCCGTGCTCAAAAGGAGCGGCCTCAAGATAATAAGGAAGCACTGGGACCGCGGAGTCACGCGTGTCGATATCCCGGTCGACGAAAACTTCCAGATACAATAATAGAAATTCGCGGCGCTGATGATCAGCGCAAATCCCTGATCCGCAGGGGCGGCCCTATGCGTCCGCCCAAAGAAACGCAATTGTTCCACTGATAGCGTAGGGGCGTACGGCCGTGCGCCCCTGCCGTTTTCCGCATTGTTTAAAAATCCCCCGCTTGACCTGACGGCAGAGATTGAATATAATGTGGGCGGTGCTTTGAGGAGAAAGACCATTTGGAGCGAAGAAGTTCGCTATGGATGCGGACGACGGTTTCTGATCCTGATGGTTGCGCAAAGCATGTATCAGTATTGTTTATGGAGTAAAAGATGGAAGACCCTGGCAGTAGCAGGCGACATTTCAGAGCAAAGCTGTCTGACAGAGAATCATCACATCCCGGACCAGTTCCCGCCACAGCGGTCCATCCGGTGAGCGCGTCCCGGGCCGTACCGGCCTGAGTATGCGGCTCGCCTCCGGCCGCCAAGGCGGCGGTCCTGCCGGAGGTGAGCGATGAAAAACCTTCTTGTACCCGAATTGCGCGAGCTGCTCGCCGACGGCGACGCGGAAAAGATGCGCGAGTTTTGCCAGGCGACGCACCCCGCTTTTATCGCCGACTTCCTCAGCGGGCTTACGACCGACGAGATCCGCGAGTTCCTCCCCTGTACCGAGGCCCGCACGCGCGCCGGCATTTTCGGATACCTGGAAATCGACCACCAGCTCGAGCTGGCCGCCAGAATGAGCCGGACCGAACTCGCCGACATCGTCTCGAACATGTCGCACGACGAGCGCGTTGACTTAATCAAGAAACTGCCGGAGTCGGAGACCGAGATCCTGATGCCCGCCATCGCGCAGGCCGAACGCGAGGACATCCGCAAGCTGGCCTCGTATCCCGAAGGCACCGCCGGCGCCGTCATGACATCGGACTACGCCCACCTTTCCCCCGAACTCACGGTCGCCGAAGCCATAGAGCGGCTGCGGCTCGAAGCGCCCGACGCAGAGACCATTTACTATGCCTACGCGCTCGACGACCGGCGGCGGCTCGCAGGCTTTGTGTCGCTCA
>CBFDAY010000367.1:0-3092 GCA_965602895.1 uncultured bacterium | reverse complement strand
TCCCCCGCGCCGGAATGACGCGAAAAAATGCTGGAATTCGTTGAAAACATCCTCCGACTTGCCTGAAACGACGCGGCACGGCGGCAGCGAATTGAGAAATGCCTGGCCGTAGAATTTCTCGACGACCCGCTTGTCCAGAATCAGCACCGCGCCGTGGTCGGTCCGGTTGCGGATCAGGCGGCCGAAACCCTGCTTGAACTTGATGACCGCCAGCGGAACCGAATACTCGGTGAATGCGTTGCCTCCCCTGCGCTCGATGTCCTCGGCGCGCGCCTGCGTGACCGGGTCGTCGGGAACCTTGAAGGGCAGCTTCACGAGCACGACGCACTCGAGCGATTCGCCCTCTACGTCAACCCCCTCCCAGAAGCTCAAGGTCGCAAACAGCACCGACGAGATATCGCGCCTGAACCTTTCGAGGAGCGAGGTGCGATTGTCGTCGCCCTGGCGGAGCGCGTTCACGCCCATCAGGCGCCGGAGATCGGGCGAAAGCTCTTCATAGACCGAGTCGAGCATCCAAAACGATGTGAACAGGAGAAATGCGCGGCCCCGGCTGATACCGAGACATCGAAAGATCGACTGTATGAGCGATTGACGGTAGCTCGGGTCGCTGACTACGGGGATATCGGTCGGGATGCCGATTATCGCCTGGTTCTCGAAGTCGAACGGGGATGGCAGCGCGAGGTAGCCCATCCTGTCGGTGTCGACGAGGTCGAGCCCTATCCGGCCCGCCACGAAGTCAAAACGGTCCACGACTGTCAGCGTTGCGGAGGTGAGGATGATCGTCGGAAAGACCGAATATACTTGCTCCGCCAGCACGGGACCGACTTCGAGCGGCGCGGAGAAAAGCCGCACGACGCTTGTCTTGCCCCTCGCGTTCGCCTCGACCCATCGGATGCGGTCGAGGCTGTCGCCAAACAAGGCGTCCTCGATGTTGGCGGCGGCAACGTCGAGCCGGTTGCAGATGGCGCCAAGCTCGACGCGCTCGTCGATAAACTTGACCTCGTCGTCCAGCGCTTTCTCGGCGACCGCCAGCTTTTTCAGTACCATGCCGACGCGGGAGACAAAAACCCTCAACTCCGAAAGGAGCCCCTCAACGAGCGGCCGGCAATCCTCACGCCAGCGCTCGTCATCCCCGAATTCCGGTCCGATGCGTAGTTTGACCTCGCCCTTCGCGTCCTCGAATTTCGCGAGAACATATTCGCAGATCGCGTCGAAGGTCGCGCCAATCCTGTAATCAAGATCATTTTTCATGGGGATGATTTCATTCTGTATGTCGAGGATAATCTCGTCGATCTTCTCGTTCACGCTCTCCATGCGCACGAGCCGCGCGCGCACCAGCGTTGCCAGGCCTCTCTCCTTCCTGCCTTTCTGCCGGTAATGGATGCGCCCCAGCAGGCGTTGCAGGCCGATGCGCGTAACGCGCGCCCCGAAATACGAGGAGGCCGAATCCTCGATGTTGTGCGCCTCGTCGAGGATGATGCGGCGGTAGCCGGGGAGTATCGCCAGGTCGGAATAGCTGCCGGTCGCGCTCCTGACCGAGAGGTCTGCGAATAGCAGGTGGTGATTGACGATAAGCAGGTCGGCCGAGGCGGCCTCGCGTCTGGCCTTGTTGACGAAGCAATCGGAAAAATGCACGCACCGCGCTCGCACGCAGGTGTCGCTCTCGGCGTTGACCTTGTCCCATATCTCCGGCTTCGGGACGAAATTCAGGTCCGAGCGGCTGCCGTCGCGCGTCTGCTTGGCCCACGCGATGATCGACTCCAGCGTCTTTCGCTCGTCCGCGGTCGTCAGCAGGTCGAACTCATTCTTAAGCATCGCCAGCTTGCGGCGGCAGACATAGTTGCCGCGTCCCTTGACAAGGACGGCCTTGCAGTTGACGCCGAGCGCCAAGAGCAGCGTCGGGATGTCCTTCTTCACGAGCTGTTCCTGCAGGTTGATCGTGTTGGTCGAGACGACGACGCGCTCCTTGTTCGCGACCGCCCAGTGGATGGCGGGGATAAGATACGCGAACGTCTTGCCGGTGCCGGTGCCGGCCTCGATGGCGACGACGCCGTCCTGATTGAACGCGAGAGCGGCTTTGCGCATCATCTCGATCTGCTGCCGCCGGTGCTCGTATTTGGGGAGCTTGCGCTCGATCGGGCCGCCGGGCTCAAGGATTTCGCCAAGCCTGTCGGCGTCGAGCAGGTCGATATCCTCACGCTCGAACGCGGCGACGACTTCGTAGACCTGCGTGACCTCATTATCGACGATGTAGAATCCCACGCCCGCCTGCCCGATGCTGCTCGCGATCGATATGTCGGCCGACGACGGCGCCAGCGAGCCACCGGGATGATTGTGGATGACCACATCGCTCCACCGGGCCAGCTCGGTGACCGCCGGCACGGCCCCCTCGTTCCCGCGCGCCAGCGGCACAACCTTATAGACCACGCGGTCCTCATCCGTGCTGCCGAGAAAGAAGACCTCATTCCCGTCAGCCCCGGCAATCTCCGCCCGCATCACCTCAACGGCGGCATCTGTGAATAGTTCATTATACGATTTCATGGCAAACCTATGATATGAGAATATTCGCCGTTATATGAAAAACATGTTCCATCAGAGTACTCATTTTATCCTGATATTTTTTTCCTTGACTAGCCTTATCATATTCTGTCTATAATACTACAGCTTTTCAGTAAAATCTTCATTCCTGCTGAGAAAATAATTGGAATGACTCATGGATACAATTGATTTGGGCCCTCAGCAAGACCCCATTACTCCACAACGAATTCTGGAAATGATCACGCGGAGTCCGCGACGGATGCAGCTCTCGACCGAGTGGCAAGAGCCTTTGCACGAACCGTCATCTGAAGATAAGGATTGGGGCCTAGTTCTTCCATTCTGTGAAACATTCCGGAATGCCTTCAATTCCATATATGATGTAAAATCCATCGGATTGCGTCACAGTAGAGACCGGCTAAGATGTTACACTTTTTTAAAAGATGTGAAAGAAAAACCCGAATCTCTCGCTCGCGTTAGGAATTGGGTCAACACCATCGGGCAATATGTGACCGTCCGGGACTGTTTGGCGCTTTCCTTTGCATTAGATTACAACC
>CBFDAY010000366.1:0-3093 GCA_965602895.1 uncultured bacterium | reverse complement strand
ACGGGCACCTGGACTACTACCGATGGAACTGGTGTACCCAGCCCGTCGACCGCGCCGTATCGGTCGAAGTCGAAAAAGCGTAACACCTGCAAAAACTTCGAGGGGGCCTTGCTCCGAGGCCCCCTCTTTTTTTTCACTCAAGCCGGGCGCCCGCCGCTACGGGCAATCACGCGCGCCCAAGTCTGCTCGGTCTCGCTTCGCATCCTCCTTTCCGTCCACACTCGCTTGAAATTTGTTGTATACTAATTTTTCGGAAACCGAACTTTTCTTCGACGTCATGCATCTATATATGTGAAAGCAGTCAACTTATCCTAAGGAAAGCGCCGGCGTGTCGAAGATCACGGATGATCTGACAGACGAATCGATTTTTCTGCAGGTCCGCAATGGGAATAGCGAAATGTACGGTATTCTCTATCAGCGATACAAGGGGCCGGTGGCCGGGATGATCATGAAGATGACTGGCGGCGCGGCCGATCTCGAGGACCTCGTGGCCGATGTCTTTCTGACCGCATATCAGAAGAGAACCCAGTATAAGCAGGCGGGCTCGTTCAAATCATGGCTTTACAAGATAGCGGTGAATATGGCCCGACAGCATACCAGAAAGCAGGGGTTCCGCCGCAGGGCAATGGCGGATCTTGCGAGAGGAAACGGCCTGCCCGGCCCGTCGGACGCTCCATTGAAAAGTCAGTTGGAGCGAATGGAGCTGAGAGATATCCTCATGTCGTCCCTGTCGAAGATCGGACCGAAGCTGCGCGAGGTGTTCGTCCTGCGCGACGTCGAGGAACTAAGCTATCAGGAAATTGCCGAGATTCTGAGGTGTCCGGTGGGAACGGTCAAGAGCCGTCTCAGTTCCGCCCGCAAAGCGATGGTTGAACTGACGAGGGAATCGCTTAACTCGCAAGAGGGATAAATGGAAAACGAATGTTTGCACACGCATGGACTCATTCCGGGCTTTATCGCGGACGAGCTGGGCGACAAAGACAGCGTGCGTCTGGCGCAGCATCTTAAAGGCTGCGAGGAGTGCGCGAAGGTGGCCGAGCGCTACCGCGAGATGCTCGTCGAGGCAAGGGCATCGGAGCCGACTATCGAATACGGCGCGGTCTGGCGCAAGATAAGCAAGGGCCTGGATCGGCAAAGGCACGTACGCCCGTGGCTGATCGGCGTGCTGCTCGACCATAAGGCCTGGGCATTTGGCGCCGCCGCATGTGCGATTCTCATATTGTTGTTCTTCCTCGCACGGTCCTACCCCGTGCGACCCGCCATGTCGGTTTCGGAGATGGAGGCGATTCTCAAGAGCGTGGGAGAGGCCGGGGAGGATCCCGTCATGACCGTCCAATCGCGCCTCAACGAGGACTACCGATTGCTCGATAACCCGGAAGACGAACGACTGCATTCGCTCGCGGGCGTCGGCTCCGCGGATGAAGAAGCAGGAAGCAGCGCGCCTTTTTAGGGCGACCGAAAGGGGGTTTTGGCAATGTCTGGATCTGCTGAAATCAAATCACGAGTTTCTGGCCTCTCGATACTGCCGCTGGTCGCATTGATGCTGGCCTTTGCCTGCGAGACGCCCGCTTTTGCGGCGGCGTCCGAGACCGCCGGATATGCGAAGGCGAAGACGATTGCATCGATCAAGGAAAGTGGAAACGTCGTGTTCTACAGCACCAACGAGGTGCGCAACCGCCTGCCCATTTCGCTTGAGAGCATAAGGCTCAGCGCGACCGACCGCGTCGAGATCATCGACATTCGGAATGATGAGGGCGGCTTCCTGAGGTTCAAACAGAATATCGCCAACGGCCGCAACCTGACGACCATCCTGCCGCGCAAGCCTGTCCCGGTGGACGGCTCTGTCGGACTGTTCATCGTGTCCCTGCACAAGAACCTTGTGCTAAAGCAGGAGGACACACTTGTCTTCGAATACGACTACACCCCGGACTATCCCACGGTCTTGCGCTACACTGCCATCATTCCGCAAAGCGCGAGCGCCAAGAGCATCGAGCCCTTGCCAAAGGAGCAGACCGGCAGAAGGTTCTCATGGGAATACGAGCTGGACGCCGGACAGCCTTTTGCCTGTCGCATCAAGTATACCCAGGAGGCCCCGTTCGGCTTGCGCCTGGTATCCGATGAAGCAGACATTGAGAAACTTCCTCCTTCCAGCACGATGGGATACTGGCGCGACACGCGAAAGGGAGCGGGCTGGGCGTGGTTCGCCAAAGAAGAGTTGGTGATGCCCGGCGATTTCAAGTTCTCGGTCAATATGAAGACCATCAGGGCGATCAACGAGAACCGACGCTTCGGCATTATGCTCGACCCGACCGATACCGGCCTTTATGACCGCTCCGAAAGCGAAAGAAAAGCCGACCCATGGGCCGATCCGTGGGGCAAGGCGACATACTGCTTCTTCTGGAGCAACATGGACGCCGGCGAGCGCTTCACATACGGCATCCTGCGCAACGGCAAGCTGGTTGCTTCTGAGAAAGCCCCTCGAATAAGGGAAGGCAAGGAGCACGAGATCGCGCTGGAGAAGGAGGCCGAGCAGTTTCGCTTGTTCGTGGATGGAGAGCAGGTGCTCGAGTACTCCGATCCGGAGCTGCTCTGGTCCCGTCATCCCTTGAGGATCGGCGTGCACGGGTCTATGAGCGGGCATGAGATTGCCGAGTTCTATGAAAACAACAAAGAGTACTGGAAAGGCGCCAAGAGCTCCGAAGAGCGCCATAGAAGGTTCGACGACCTGGAGGTGGCATTCATCGGCTACACAGATCGCAAGTTCACTCTGATAGGCGCCGACAAACATTTCATGGAACTTCGCAACAAATACTTCAAGCCCGTGAACTCGATCGATAAATATCCTCTCAGGCACGTCTTCGGCGCCATCGGCCCGATCCTTATGCGCCTTAACGATTTCGACGAATGGGATTTCAACCCGAGCGATTCGGCGAATATCGACGAGATCGCCGATATTGACCTCAGCAAGCTCGGGTTCAGAAAGATTTCCTCCGGCCCTTTGAAGGAGGTCAACAGAGGAAAGGTACATTACAAGGTTCCTCCCGGAGGAGAGTCCGTAACCAGGCTCGTGAGCTATGCCAAGAAAGGCTCGGA
>CBFDAY010000365.1:0-3099 GCA_965602895.1 uncultured bacterium | reverse complement strand
TTCACGGCCGTAATTCTTGGGACAGTCCCCTTTGGGTTTGTTCGTGTAATTCGTGTAATTCGTGGTTCCAAGATGCTTTGTCCCCGGGGCCCATGCGCCGGAAAGCCCGGGGGCACTTTTATAGGAGATGGTAGCCGGCAGGAGGTTCGGTTAGGAAAAATTTCCGTTGGGCGGGGATCAGGAGTCCTACTTCGGCTGCTGAAGGATCGCCTTTTCGAATCCCTCCTTTGTCAACTCGGCGTCCTCGCGGATTATCTGATATCCAAACTCAACGATCGGCATCCTGACGTCTTCCCTGTGCGCAAGCCTATTAAGGCTGACTATCGAATCGACGGTCTCTATGGTTTCATTCGACTCGGCCAGCGCCTGAAGCGACTTTCGGGCGGATCGCTTTTGTCCCAGGAGGTTTCCGAACTTGCTCGAGCGGCCGGCCATCGCGGTGGCGTGGAGATCGGGCCACCACGCGTGACTTTCTGTAAAGGTCTTCGGGTCGGCGCCGAGCGCGTTTCCCAGGCGTATTATCTCCTCCGTGGCCGCCATCATATACGCGCCGAGGTAATTCTCGCCCATGCCGAACGCCTTGGCGGCGGCGTAGATGGTGGCGTAGGGATTCTTTGCCGCTCCCGCCAGCGAGGTACCGGTCGGATCGGCCGAAGTGTGAACGATAAAGCGAGGACTTTCAATCAGCTTCTTCAGCTCCTCGATTCGCTCGGGTTTCTCGCCGGCAAGCTGCGTCGAGCATATTTCGCCCCGGATTACTTCCGAGGCAATGTTCGCCCCGGAAAGCACCGCTATATGGATGTCGCAGTCGAGCTTGGCGCCATCGATCTTTTTGCGGGCGGCCGCCGGCAGCAATTCGGCGGTCTCATGGGAGAAACCCTTTGTGGCGATCACGAGATCCAGATCACGCGAGGCGTATTTGCACACGCTGTCGATCACTTCCTCGAACTGACCGGAGGGAATGACGACAATTATGACTTTGGAATCGATTATGGCGTCTTTGTAAGAGAATTTCGGATATACGATCTTCGGCGGCGCCATGCCCTGGAAGAAGAGGGGATGCACGCCTTTGTACTTGAGGGCTTCGGTTATCTCTTCGCGAGTATCATATACGACTATGCTGTGCCGCCGATACGCGCCGTCATCGAGGAATTTCCTCGCGATAATGCTGGCGAGGGTGTATCCCCACTGGCCCGCCCCTATGACGCACACCTTGTCGTCGAAGTCGGGAGAGTACAGCCGGTGGTCGCTCATATTGCCGTAATAGGAGAGCGCCGGCCGGTCATCGACCAGCACTCGCGATCTGAAGAACACTCGGCCGCGCCTGATGATCCGCATCAGGTCCAGATCCCTGAGCCCCACCTCCATCACGGTGCGGTTGCCCATCTCGAATTCATATGAGAAGTTGGGATCGGCGCTGAATATTTTCCGATGATAATCGGCGACCTTGTCTCTCTCCACCTGTATCTGCTGCAAAAGCCGCGGGATGGAGATCCTGTCGGTGCCCTCTATGGCTTCGGCCACGATATGGCTGGGCAACACCTTCTTCACCTTAGCGATACGACGCACGCTTTCCTCGGCGACAAGGCGCGCGGGCTCGGTCGCATCGGGATGGTCCGACAGGAATTCCTTGATGGAGAACGGCTCGCCCACACTGGCGCACGCCCTGCCGTATATGTCGCGGTAGCTCATCAAAAGACTGTTCGCCAGCGTGCGGATCGCACCCTTTCCGTCTCGCTGCAGGCTGAACGGGCGCCTGCGATGCCTGAGAAAATTGTATGCGCCTTTGCCGTGCACCAGTTTGTAATACTCGGGCACGCGCGAAAAGGAAAAGGCAATCGGAATGACAATTGCATCCTTGGCCGAATCCAGTATGCCGTCCACCACTCGGAGGCGCTCGGGAAGCCGGAGCGTGCCGTTGCGGCTGCGGGCGCCCTGGCGGTTGTTGGCCTCCGGGAAAATGATGAAGTCCTCGCCGCTGTCGGTGAGAACTTCGCAGGTTCTCCCGAGGATCATCTTGTACAGTTCGGCATTCCCTCCGCCGCCAAATGAGCGTTTTACTTTGATGACATTCAGCTCTTTCATGAGTTGCTCGACCCGGGGCAGAAACATCAGGTTCGCGCCGGCGGCGAAGTGCCCCAGTCCCAAACCCAATGAATCGGCAACATCGCCCACGAGTATGTCATCTATGTTGGAAGAATGATTGGCCGCCAACACACGGCTGACCGAGGTATCGGTCGGCATCAGCTCGAGGTTTGCGATGTCCAAGGGCTTTTCGATGAAAAAGCTCGTGCAGCCGGAAAGATCGAAAAAAAGGTCGAGCAGGAAATAGGCAATGTCTCTGAATCGCTTATGGGAAACGGGATCGTACGTGGGCAATATATCCCTTATCTCGGCCTCGACGTGACGCCAGTCGGCGCTTGAGGGAAGATCATCTTCCAGGCGTGCCATTACCTGGTGGACCACAGCCTCGGTATCAATCGGCGTCTGAGGGGTGAAGTCCCCGAGCCGCTCGACGATGCCGCTGGCGATGGTCTCCTCCTCGAGGTACTCGACAAGCGCATCCATTCTCCTCGACGCAAGCCTTACAAGCTGTCTTCTCAGACTATGAAATGAAATTGCCATCCTGTTATTTTCCCCGATTATCCTCGGCAAATCTCTTCGTCACACAGATACCGCCGAAAACACTTGCAACAAGGATGCCACTGGCTGCCGGAAACGCTAACTAATTGATATTAAATCATGTAAGCAGTATTCGGCGATTCCGATTGCCCTCTCAGCAGGCAGGTTTTTTGCAAGGTCTGAGTTGCGCACTGCAGGATAATTCTTGCGCCCCCCTGCCGTCGGGACAATTGAATACATGGCATTCCGCATCGATACGGGCGATCATATTGCGTTTTCAATATATTTTATCACATGTCTTCCCGGCAGGTCAGCCCCGTGTATTCCATAGTCGCGGCCTTTCCGCAACCGGGAAAACTCGACCTCAGTTATCGGAGACAATTGGGGCCGCCTGTGCCGCGGGTGCGGAAGGAATGCCCGGGGGATCGAATCGTCCGTTGCCGTCGACGTCGATCAAGATCGGATTGGTGAATGCGA
>CBFDAY010000364.1:0-3100 GCA_965602895.1 uncultured bacterium | reverse complement strand
TCCAGCGGAATCTCCTCGCGCGCCAGTTGTTGGGGGTAGCCCGTGCCGTCGAAGCGCTCGTGGTGGCTCTCGATCAAGCTGATCGCGTCGGAGAGAAATGAGAGCGAGGCCACCATCTTACTGCCCCGCGTCGGGTGGTCGTGCACTTTTTCCAATTCTTCTTTGGTGAGCTTTCCGGGGGAGTGTATGATGGCGTCGTCCAGCCCGATCTTGCCGACGTCGTGAAGCAGGGAGGCGCGGCGGAGTATCTGCATTCTTTCTTCGCTCAGGCCGAGGGCCTCGGCGAGCCTGCCCGCGTGCCCGGCGACGCGCTCGGAATGGCCCCTCGTGTATGGGTCCTTGGCCTCGATGATTCGCACTAGGGTCATGATGACGTTTTCGGCGTTCTCAAGCTGGTCGGTGAGGTGTTTAATGCGCAGGTGGTTGCTGACGCGCATGAGCAGTTCCTGCTCGTTAATGGGCTTGTTGATGTAGTCGTCGGCCCCGAGCGCGAGCGCCTTCATCTTGGCGTCGAAGTCTTCGAGTCCCGTGACCATAATGACGGTCAGCAGCGTCGTATCCGGGTTCTCCTTGATCTTGCGGCAGACTTCGTACCCGTCGACCTTGGGCATGACTATGTCCAGCAGCACGAGGTCGGGGCGACGTTCGGCGAGCCTTTCGAGCGCCTCTTCGCCGTTTGCGGCCTCTATTGTGTCGTAGCCTGCGCCCGCGAGGTAGGTTTTGAGCAATTCCCGGCTGAGCTGGTGGTCGTCGACTACCAGGATCACGGGTCTGCGTTGTTTGACCGAATCCGGTCGCTCGGTTTGAGATGGCATATTCAATCCAGCTCCGGAGAATTTCTCGGCGGGCCTGTCTTCAATCACTTTCCGTTTTATGACTGGAGATTAGCTGCTCGGCCCGCTCGGCGTCTTTTTCCGAAACGGCGATTCTGACCGTGCCGAGGCCGTCGATGTCGACGGGGATAACCGAGTGAGGCACGTCGGAACTAAGGTAACACACAATGCCTTCGCTTTCGAGGAGCCCCTTGATGACGAGCGCTTCCACGTCGCCGCCGGCCGCGTAGACTTCCACCAGGCTGGCGTCGGGCTCGGCGTCGAGATACTTCGGCGGCATGGCCTCAACGAGCGCCTGCTCGCAGTCGGGGCATCTCTCAACACCCGGTTCGTATTCGCTGCCGCAATTGGAACAAAATGGCATTGCGCTACCCCTTTCCGCAGAGCGTCTCGTAGGCCCTTTTTATGTTGATTGCCTTTTCGTGAGCCATTTTCTGGAACTCTTCGCCGAGATGTGAGACCTTGTCGGGATGATATTTCGACAGCATCTCCCTGTAGGCCGTCCTGACCTCCTCGGGCGAGGCCCCTCGGCGCACGTTGAGGATCTCGAACGGGTCAAATTCGCCCGGGGGCGCCCCCTCCGACCGGTTTTCCTCCGCCTTTCGGCCGGTCTCGGGGCCGGCCTGCGCCTTCGGCTTGAACCAGTAGATTCGATGCTTATTCTTCGGCAGCCAACTCGTAAAAAACCATACCATCGCTATTATGACGATGATGTCGTCGATAAAGCTGATCGGACCGAGACCGGGTATGAGGTCGATCATGCTGACGACATAGGCGACCCCGGCCATAAAGATTGTCGGCAGCCATAAGATATGAATCGGGGAATCGTCGTTTTTCATCGAACTTCTCATCCCTGCGGCGATTCGACCAGTTGATCGTACATCCTGCCGATCCCCAGCTCCACAAAGCTTCTCGTGCGGGCCTCCTTGCCTTCTTCCACAGGAAAGAACGATAGGATATCGACACGCTCCTCGACCTCATTGCGGCCGCACCCCCGCTTTATGAGGTCCAGCACACGCCCTTTCATTTCCTCGAAGTACGCCTTGAGCCGACCGACCGACTCAAGGCCGCACACTTCGCCGTGGCCCGGCACGATTTTTCCCGCTCCCATCTTCTCAATCCGGCCGAGCGCCTCGATCCATTGCAGCAAGTCGGCGTCGCCCGAGAACGGATGCCTGTCGTGCTCGTGGGCATCCCCCGTGAATAGTATGCCGTCATCGGGCAGGAAAACGACAGCGGTGGCGGGCGTGTGGCCTCCCAGATGCATGATTTCCAGCCTTCGCCCCGGGTTGAGCGTGAGATTTTCGCTGAAGGTCATATATGGAGTAACCGAGCGCAACGCGCGGACCTCGCGCCGCGATTCCTCGTCGGTGTCGGGGAAAAATGCGCCGACCATCTGCTCGAACACTTCGCCGCCCTGTGCCTCGAAGGCCGGCTCGGCCGCCGAGTGGACAATAACACGCTCGCACAGCAGACAATCGGTCATGATGTGATCGAAGTGGTAATCGGTATTTATCAGGAAAAGAGGCGGTCCGCCCGACGCCTCGACAACCTGCTCCTTCCATGTTCGGGCGTCGCGCGGCAGCATGGGGCTATCGATGAGGATTGCGCCGTCGTCGGTGAGCACCGCCCCGACATTGGCGCCTTCCCACCCGGTTTCACAGAACACTCCGTCGGCAATCTGATTCATTGAGGTTTCCCCATTTGCGAGAGTCGGCGGATATCCCGGCGATTCTCCGTCCCTCCGCCGGATTATAGCACCGGCCAAAATGGCTTGTCAATGACCTGGAAGGCGGATCGGCGCAGGAAAAAAGCTGTGGGGATTCGAAGAGCCGCAGATTTTCCGCATGCGTTTCACGATCGGGCATGGATTCCCGTTCTTTCCCGCGCCATTTCCAACGGGGAGACGAATGCACGCCGGCCATGGACCCTCACGAATGCCCACCGCCGCGAAATACAGGGTTATCACTTATAAGCCGAAAAAAATCCTGTCGCATCCGGCTTGACATGGCGCGTTAATTCTGATAACTTACTAATCTTGATTCGGGCGCTGCATTTTGGGCAAAACCGACCATATTACCGCCGTTTTCTTTCTGATTTGCAAAGCAAGAGGATTTACCGATGAAGAAGTATCTGCTGATGGCGCCGGGGCCGACGGCCATTCCGTCCCAGGTGCTGCTTGCGATGGCCAAGCCGGTCATCCACCACAGGACACCGGAATTCAGGGCCATCCTCAAGGAGATCAACGAGGGGCTGCAATACCTGTT